>CAYXOM010000471.1:0-7360 GCA_964466565.1 uncultured Mycobacterium sp. | reverse complement strand
TCGGCGGCGGAGTCGGCCGGGTCGCTGATCCTGGACTCCGGTGCGGTGGGTGCGGTGGTCGGCCAGCGCCGTTCGCTGCTGCCGGCCGGGATCACCGCGCTGCAGGGCCGATTCCACGGCGGCGACGTCGTGGAGCTGCACGGTCCGGACGGCGCGATGGTGGCCCGCGGGGTGGTCGCCTACGACGCCGGGGAGTTGGCCGAGATGATCGGCCGCCCCACCTCCGAACTACCCGCCGAGCTGCGACGGCCGGCGGTGCACGCCGACGACCTGGTCGCCGTCTAGACCAGCCCGCCCGCGGGACGGGCCCCGGCGAGTTCCTCGGCCAGCAGTGCCAGGGTCGGGGAGCAGCCCGCCTCGACCTTCACCGTGGCCAGATCGTCGGCGCGGGTGGGCCCGCGGTTGACGATCGCCACGGTCAGGCCGCGCGCGGCGGCGTGCCGGACGAACCGGTAGCCGGAGAACACCGTCAGCGACGACCCGGCCACCAGCAGCGCCGCAGCCGAGTCGACCAGCGCGAACGCCTGATCGACCACCTCTTTGGCGACCGACTCGCCGAAGTAGACGATGTCGGGCTTGAGCATGCCGCCGCAGGCCGGGCAGTCGAGGAACCGGAACGACTCGGTGTCGGCGACCACCGCGTCGGCGTCCGGCGCCACCGCCAGCGCGTCGGGGCCGGCGCCGAATCCCGGGTTGGCCGCCTCGAGCTCTTCGGCCAGCGCCGCCCGGGACATGGTGTGGCCGCAGTCCAGGCAGATCACCCGCGCGTAGGTGCCGTGCAGGTTGATCACGTTGCGGCTGCCGGCCTTGGTGTGCAGCAGGTCGACGTTCTGGGTGATGACTCCGGTGACGACCCCGGCCCGTTCCAGGGCCGCCAGCGCCCGGTGCCCGGCGTTCGGCCGGGTCTCGGCCATGTGCCGCCAGCCGAGGTGGTTGCGCGCCCAGTAGCGCCGGCGGTATTCGCGGCTGGTGCGGAACTGCCGGATGGTCATGGGGTTGGCCGGGGGCGAGTCCGGGCCCCGGTAATCGGGAATGCCCGAGTCGGTGGAGATTCCCGCCCCGGTCAGCACCGCGATCCGCCGGCCGGCCAGGGCCGCGACGAGTTCGGGGGCGTCCACGTCCTCGAGGGTACTGACCCGGCGGAACCGCCGGAGTGCTGGCGAAATGCCGATTCCCGGCACTGCCCTGCGACAATCGTGTCGTGGACTTCTTCGCCGTCTACCGGCACGGCTTCGCCCGGGTGGCGGCCTGCACGCACCGCACGGTGCTGGCGGACCCGGCGGCCAACGCGGCCTCGGTGCTGCGGATCGCCCGGCAGTGCCACGACGAGGGCGTCGCGGTGGCGGTGTTCCCCGAATTGACGCTGTCGGGCTATTCGATCGAGGACATCCTGTTGCAGGACAGTCTGCTCGACGCCGTGAGCGCGGCACTGGCCGAGCTGGCGGCCGGCTCGGTCGATCTGATGACGGTGCTGGTGGTGGGCGCCCCGCTGCGCCACACCCACCGGCTGCACAACTGCGCGGTGGTCATCCACCGCGGCGTGATCCTGGGCGCGGTGCCCAAGTCCTACCTGCCGACCTACCGGGAGTTCTACGAACGGCGCCAGTTCGCACCGGGCGACGACGCCACCGGGACGATCCCGCTGCTGGGGACCGAGGTGCCCTTCGGCCCGGACCTGCTCTTCGAGGCCGCCGACGTGCCCGGGCTGGTGCTGCACGCCGAGATCTGCGAGGACATGTTCGTCCCGGTCCCGCCCAGCGCACGGGCCGCGATGGCCGGCGCCACCGTACTGGCCAACCTGTCGGGCAGCCCGATCACCGTCGGCCGCGCCGAGGACCGGGCGCTGCTGGCACGGTCGGCGTCGGCGCGCTGCCTGGCGGCCTACGTCTACGCCGCGGCCGGCGAGGGCGAGTCCAGCACGGACCTGGCCTGGGACGGCCAGACCATGATCTTCGAGAACGGCCGGCTGCTGGCGACCTCGGAGCGGTTCGGCACCGGCGACGTCCGCTCGGTGGCCGACGTCGACCTGGACCTGCTGCGCGCCGAGCGGTTGCGCATGGGCACCTTCGACGACAACCGGCGGACCCACCGCCGTGAGCTGGAGTCCTTCCGGCGCATCCGCTTCCGGCTCGATCCGCCCGGCGCCGACATCGGGCTGCGCCGCGAGATCGAGCGATTCCCGTTCGTGCCCAGCGATCCGGACCGGCTGGAGCAGGACTGCTACGAGGGCTACAACATCCAGGTGGCCGGCCTCGAGCAGCGCCTGCGCGCACTGGACCACCCGAAGGTCGTCATCGGCGTCTCCGGCGGGCTGGACTCCACCCATGCGCTGATCGTGGCCGCCAAGGCGATGGACCGCCAGAACCGGCCGCGCAGCGACATCCTGGCGTTCACCCTGCCGGGGTTCGCCACCGGGGAGCGGACCCGGGCCAACGCGGTGGCCCTGTCCAAGGTGCTGGGGGTCAGCTTCTCCGAGATCGACATCCGCACCACCGCGACGCTGATGCTCACCGAGATCGGACACCCCTACGCGCGGGGCGAGCGGGGCCGGGAGGTCTACGACGTCACCTTCGAGAACGTGCAGGCCGGCCTGCGTACCGACTATCTGTTCCGGATCGCCAACCAGCGCGGGGGGATCGTGCTGGGCACCGGAGACCTCTCGGAGCTCGCGCTGGGCTGGTCGACCTACGGCGTG
Organism: uncultured Mycobacterium sp.; assembly: GCA_964466565.1. Taxonomy (GTDB): domain Bacteria; phylum Actinomycetota; class Actinomycetes; order Mycobacteriales; family Mycobacteriaceae; genus Mycobacterium. The sequence goes on along the minus strand of CAYXOM010000471.1, from coordinate 4,665 downwards.
GGCGACCAGATGAGTCACTACAACGTCAACGCCGGGGTGCCCAAGACCCTCATCCAGCATCTGATCCGCTGGGTGATCGCCTCGGGCCAGTTCGACGACGAGGTGGCCGACATCCTGGCGTCGGTGCTCGACACCGAGATCACCCCGGAACTGGTTCCGGCCGGGGAGGGCGAGGAGGTCCAGCGCAGTGAGGCCGTGGTTGGGCCGTACGCCCTGGCGGACTTCACGCTCTACTACGTCCTGCGCTTCGGTATGCGCCCCGCCAAGATCGCCTTTCTGGCCTGGCACGCCTGGAGCGATCCGGGTCGGGGGCGCTGGCCGGCGGGCTATCCCGAGGCGGAGCGCGTGGCGTACTCGCTGGCCGAGATCCGGCACTGGCTCGGCGTCTTCGCCCGGCGTTTCTATTCGTTCAGCCAGTTCAAGCGGTCGGCGATGCCCAACGGGCCCAAGGTGTCCCACGGCGGGTCGCTCTCCCCGCGCGGGGACTGGCGCGCGCCCTCGGACATGGCGGCCACGGTGTGGCTCGACGAGATCGACCGGGAGATTCCCGGCGGCTGACCGCGCCCTCAACCTTCCGGTTGGTCGACACCCGATAGGCTCAGACCCATGAACGCGCAGGCCGGGGTACGCGGCGACGTCCGCGAGGCGGTCCACGGCGCCGCCCGGCGAGCCCGGGTGGCCGGGCGGATTCTGGCGACGCTGCCCACCGCGGTGAAGGACCGCGCCCTGCACGCCGCCGCCGACGCCGTGCTGGCGAACGCCCACCAGATCCTGGCCGCCAACGCCGAGGACCTCGACGCCGCGCGCGCGGCGGGGACCGCCGAGGCGATGCTGGACCGGTTGGCGCTCAACCCGCACCGGGTCGACGGGATCGCCGCCGGGTTGCGCCAGGTGGCCGGCCTGCCCGACCCGGTCGGGGAGGTGCTGCGCGGGCGCACGCTGCCCAACGGCCTGAGGCTGCTCCAGGAGCGGGTGCCGCTGGGCGTGGTGGGCATCGTCTACGAGAGCCGGCCCAACGTCACGGTCGACGCGTTCGGTTTGACCTGCAAGTCCGGCAATGCGGTGCTGCTGCGCGGCAGTTCCTCGGCGGCGCACTCCAACGCCGAACTCGTCAGGGTGCTCCGCGGCGCGCTCTACGGTGAGGGGCTGCCCGAGGACGCTGTCGCCCTGCTGCCGACCGACCGGTCCAGCGTCACCCACCTGATCCAGGCCCGGGGCCTGGTGGACGTGGTGATCCCGCGGGGCGGCGCAGGGCTGATCGATGCCGTCGTCCGCGACGCGACCGTCCCCACCATCGAGACCGGGGTGGGCAACTGCCACGTCTACGTCCACGCCGAGGCCGACCTCGCCGTCGCCGAGGCGATCGTGCTCAACGCCAAGACCCGCCGACCCAGCGTCTGCAATGCCGCCGAGACGCTGCTGATCGACCGGGCCGTTGCCGAGGACGCCCTGCCCCGGCTGGTCGGCGCGCTGGAGCGGGCCGGGGTCGTCGTGCACCAGAACCCCAGCGAGGCGCAGTTGCGTGCGGAGTTCCTGTCGATGGACATCGCGTGCGCCGTCGTCGACGGTCTCGAGGCCGCCATCGACCACATCAACACCTACGGGACCGGCCACACCGAGGCGATCGTGACCAGGGACCTCGCTGCGGCGCAGCGGTTCACCGAGCGGGTCGACGCCGCGGCGGTGATGGTCAACGCCTCCACCGCCTTCACCGACGGCGAGCAGTTCGGGTTCGGCGCCGAGATCGGAATCTCCACCCAGAAGCTGCACGCCCGCGGCCCGATGGGGTTGTCCGAACTCACCTCCACCAAGTGGATCGTCCACGGCGACGGTCACACCCGGCCCGCCTAGGAGAATCCCCGCCCGTGACCACCACCCCGGCCCGCCCGGCCCCCCTGTTCGCCGACATCGACGACGTCACCCGGCGGCTGACCGAGACCGGCTACCTGCCCGACACCGCCACCGCCACCGCGGTGTTCCTGGCCGACCGGCTCCGCAAGCCGCTGCTGGTGGAGGGGGCCGCCCGGGGCGGCAAGACCGAACTGGCCCGGGCGGTGGCTCAGGCCACCGGGTCCACGCTGGTCCGGCTGCAGTGTTACGAGGGCGTCGACGAGGCCCGCGCCCTCTACGAGTGGAACCACGCCAAACAGATCCTGCGGATCCAGTCCGCCTCCGGGTCCGACCACGACTGGGAGCGCACCAAGACCGACGTGTTCACCGAGGAGTTCCTGCTCTCGCGCCCGCTGCTGACCGCGATCCGGCGCACCGACCCCACCGTGCTGCTGATCGACGAGACCGACAAGGCCGACATCGAGATCGAGGGCCTGCTGCTGGAGGTGCTCTCCGACTTCGCGGTCACCGTGCCCGAACTGGGGACCATCACCGCCACCCGGACCCCGTTCGTGGTGCTGACCTCCAACGCGACCCGGGAGCTCTCCGAGGCGCTCAAGCGCCGTTGCCTGTTCCTGCACATCGACTTCCCCGACCCCGAGCTGGAGCGCAGTATCCTGCTCTCGCGCGTCCCGGAACTCCCGGAACGCCTCGCCGCCGAACTCGTGCGGATCATCGGGGTGCTGCGCGGGATGCAGCTCAAGAAGCTGCCGTCGGTGGCCGAGACCATCGACTGGGGGCGCACCCTGCTGGCGCTGGGCATGGACACCGTTGACGACGCCACGATCGCGGCCACCCTGGGGGTGGTGCTCAAGCACCAGTCCGACCAGCAGCGCGCGGCCGGCGAGTTGCGGCTGAACTGATGAGCGCGCGCAGGGTCCGGCCGCCCCAGCCGCTGGCCGCCCAGGGACTCCCCGGGCACCTGGTGGGATTCGTCGAAGCGCTTCGCGCGCAGGGTATCTCGGTGGGACCATCGGAGACCGTCGACGCCGGACAGGTGATCTCGGTGCTCGGGATAGCCGATCGCCGTGCGCTGCGCGAGGGGCTGGCGTGCGCGGTGCTGCGCCGCCCCGAGCACCGGCCCACCTTCGACGCCATGTTCGACCTGTGGTGGCCGGCCGCGCTCGGCGGCCGGACGGTGCTCGACGAGCCGGCCGCCGGGGCGCCCGACGGCCCCGACCCGGAGGATCTCGAGGCGATGCGGGCCCGCCTGCTCGAACTTCTCGCCGACAATCCCGACATCGGCGAGCTCGACGAGCGGCTGGTCGCGATGATCGCCTCGATCGTGGAGGCCCACGGCCGCTACACCTCCAGCCGCGGGCCGTCCTACTCGTCCTACCAGGCGCTCAAGGCGATGGGCCTTGACGACCTGGAGGGACGCCTGCTGGCCGGCCTGCTGGCTCCGTACGGGGAGGACCCCTCGCCGACCAGTGAACAGATCGCCAGGTCCCTGGCCGCCCGGCAGATCGCCCAACTGCGCCGGATGGTGGAGGGCGAGACCAAACGGCGCACCGCCGAACAACTGGGCCGCGACCATGTGCAGACCTACGGAATTCCGCAACTGGCCGAGAACGTCGAATTCCTGCGGGCCTCGGCCGAGCAGCTCCGGCAGATGCGCCGGGTGGTGGCGCCGCTGGCCCGGATGCTGGCCACCCGGCTGGCCGCCAAGCGCCGCCGCGCCCGTGCCGGTTCGATCGACCTGCGCAAGACGCTGCGCGCCTCGATGTCGACCGGGGGTGTGCCGATCGACCTGGTGCTGCGCAAGCCCCGCCCGGCCCGTCCGGAACTGGTGGTGCTCTGCGACGTCTCGGGCTCGGTGGCGGGCTTCAGCCACTTCACCCTGTTGCTGGTGCACGCGCTGCGCCAGCAGTTCTCCCGGGTCCGGGTCTTCGCCTTCATCGACACCACCGACGAGGTCACCCACCTGTTCGGTCCCGACGCCGACCTCGCGGTGGCCGTCCAGCGCATCACCCGCGAGGCGGGGGTCTACACCCGCGACGGTCACTCCGACTACGGCAACGCGTTCGTCTCCTTCACCGACCATTTTCCCGGGGTGCTCTCCCCCCGCAGTTCGCTGCTGATTCTCGGCGACGGCCGCACGAACTATCGCAACCCCGCCGCCGACACCCTCGCCCACCTGGTCAGCGCCAGCCGGCACGCACATTGGCTCAACCCGGAGCCCCGGCACCTGTGGGGCAGCGGCGACTCGGCGGTGCCCCGATACGCCGAGGTCATCACGATGCACGAGTGCCGCTCGGCCAAGCAGCTCGCGACGGTCATCGACCAGTTGCTGCCGGTGTAGAACGTAAGCTTTGCCACCGTGGATTCTCGGCACCGGCTCGGCGTGATGGGCGGGACCTTCGATCCCATCCACAACGGTCACCTGGTGGCGGCCAGCGAAGTCGCCGACCTCTTCGGACTCGACGAGGTGGTGTTCGTGCCGACCGGCCGGCCCTGGCAGAAGGACGGCCGGCGGGTCAGCGCGGCCGAGGACCGCTACCTGATGACCGTGATCGCCACCGCCGCCAACCCGCGCTTCTCGGTCAGCCGGGTCGACATCGACCGGCCCGGGCCGACCTACACCGGCGACACCCTGCACGATCTGGCGGCGCTGTACCCGGGCAGCGAACTGTTCTTCATCACCGGGGCCGACGCGCTCGCGTCGATTCTCTCCTGGCAGGGCTGGGAGGAGTTGTTCGGCCTGGCGACCTTCATCGGCGTGAGCCGGCCCGGCTACGAGCTCACCGGCGACCACCTCGCGGGCCGGCTCGGCGA
>CAYXOM010000470.1:0-4657 GCA_964466565.1 uncultured Mycobacterium sp. | reverse complement strand
ACGGAACTCTCGGGGGTAAGGCCTGGGCACAGCAACATCCTTCCAGCCCACCCTCTCGGGCAAGCCATCTCAGATGTCACCTGTTCCTGCAGCAGACCCAACCCATGTGGTGTCCGCTAGGCTAGCGATCCGGGCTTAGAGGCAGAGAGGGCCGCTCTAAATGAGGTTGTCGGAGGAGTAGGCACCATCTTGGGTTTGCGTGGGCGGGACTTTCGAGGTTTTCCGGGAACGGATGTCGACGAGACTGGTCTCCAGGCACTGCGGTTCAAGGCACACCGCAATCGAGAATTAGGGCTATGACTGCTTCGGTTGCGCCGCGGGTTGCACTTGTCGGCGGTTTCTGGGGGCAGAACATCGGAAATGCCTTCTTCAATATCGGCGGCAAGTGGATCCTGGATCAGGTCTTCGGAAAGGGAATCGTTGATTTCATCCAGGATCAACCCGGCGGTGTGACTTTCCATGACGCGGCGAAGGGAAATCCCAAGAATGACGTGGGATTTCTCCAGTATCTCGATGTCGATTACATCGTTATGCAAGGACCTCTTCTTACGGAGACCATCGCCCAGCTCTGGACTCCCACCCTGGCGGCGCTTACTGCTAGAGGCACGAAAGTGATCCTGATGGGCGCCGCATTCTTCAAGTTCAGGGATCGCGAGTTAGCCAGCGCGAAGAGCTTCCTCGAACGGTTTCCACCCGCCCTGATATCGACGCGTGACACCCAATCCTTCAAAATTCTAAAATCATTCGGCTTGGACATACCGCTGTATGACGGACTGGACAGCGCCTTCTTTGCACCGAAAGTTTACTCCCCATTCAAGACAACTGGAGTGAGTTACTACACCTTTAACTTTGACAGATATCCAGAGCCCACGATCCTGCTAGGAGATGATGCCGCGCTGAGCGATTTCCGCTTTGAAGAGGACGGTGTGACTTGGAATCTACGGACGCCGAGGTTGGTCTCTTGGCTCGCACACCGATCCAAAGTGCAAGCCTACGTTGGTCACGCGCTCGATCGCAGGAAACTTCCGAGTGAGCTGAATGGCAGGAAGATAATCCGCCCGGAACACCGGTTCAACCCACATCTTTCCTACAAGATTTATCAGCATCAAAATGCGGTCGCCTCCGATGAGCCTTGGACGTATTGCACCGTTTACGCGAACTCTTTACTGACTCTTGCGGACCGGGTACACGCTTGCGTCATCACGCTTGCGTACGGCAATCCAGCGATGCTCTTCACACCGAGTCCTCGGTCGGCACTTTTCGATCGCGTCGGCTGCGGCGACATTCGCAATCGGCCGGTGTCACTCGACTTAGGTCAGCTAGAGGAGGAACGCCAAAACGAACTGGTGTGGTTGAAAGCCCACATCTAGCCCTTCGGCAATGACTTCCGGATAAAGCGGTGCCGCAATCGGAGCGTTCGATTGCCTTCCTCCAAAGTCTCCACGGCCGAAGGCTGCTTGCCCGCCGAACGTTTGAAGTCGGCCAGCTGCGTTTTGGTTCGCGCGTCGCCGCGCCGTCAGACCAGCGGCCTTCCGGTGCGGATCCGCCAGTCCAGGTCGCGCAGCAGAACGTTGAACGGAAAGGTGCGCACGGGGGCGGGCGCCAGGTTGTTGGCCGCGCGGACGGCGGCCATCAGCCGGTCGAACTCCCGCTGCCTGCGCGGATTCCAGTCCAGTCTCATCTCATCCCGGAACCGCTGCGGCAGAAAGCCCGTGGTGATCAGCAGCGCCACACCCTCGCCGAGGTTCTGCAGTGGCCCGGGCAGGCGGACCCCGCGCACCCGGGACACCGCGATCGGATACAGGTACTCGCGCACCGCGTCGTCGATGTGAACCTTCGCCAGCGACTCCTGCCAGTACACGTCGAACGCCGCGCGGTCGGCGGGCCACATCGACTCGGGGACCTGCAGGGTCGTACCCAGCGTCACCGAATCGCGGTAGTGCTCATCGGCGGTGGCCTCGTCCATCTCCCCGACGAACATCCGGTGCACGTCGACCCCACCCTTGTACAGGCAGGCGGCCACCCAGAGTTGCAGGTCGGGGTCGAACGCGTTGTAGCTCACCGGACTCTCGTCGGTCGAGAAGACCTGCGCGTGGGCCCGATTGACCGCGCGGCGATACGCCCTCTTCTGTTCCTCGCTGCCCCGGGTCGCCACCGCCAGATAGGTGAAGGTCGTTCGCGCGCGTTTGAACGGATGGCGGTCGATCCTGCCGCTGTCCACCCTGCTCTCCATGACGCCGTACCCCACCCCGGGACGAGCGAGTTGCATGATCACATTCGCCGGCCCGGCTAGCAGGGCGATCCCCATCAGGCCGTCCTGTGGGCCGGCGCCCCCGAACCGGCCCCGCCGGCGCCGCACCGGCAGCGGTGCGACATCGGTGACGGGACGGTCTGCCAGGCTGACCGGTTCCTGGACGGGCACGGCGCACCTCTTCGAGTCGTCTGATTCAGTCATCCGACGTGTAAACCTCATTGTCTCCGCAGGGTGCGAGGTGTCAACAGCCCCGTGGGGGCGCGGTACCCCGCGCGGTACCCTCGGTCCCGACCGACTGGTTGAGTCGCCCGGTGGGCTACGGCGCATGGCCGGGCGCGACGAGGGAAGGCGAGCAGCATGCCCATTGCGATCGAACCCGAGCACATCGCGCTGGCGGACTCGGTGGCCGCGCTGCTGGAGCGGATGGTCCCCGCCGAGGCGCTGCATGCGGCGGCCCGCCAGTAGGCCGGCGCCGAGCAAGGGCTGCACGGGCTGCACCTGGCCGAGTCGGTCGACGGCCAGGGCGCGGGCCTGCTCGAACTGGCCGTGGTGGTCGCGCAGTTCGGCTACGCCGGCGCCCCGGGTCCCTATGTGCCGTCGGTGATCGCCAGTGCGCTGATCTCGGCTCACGACCCGGACGCCAAGGTGCTCGGGCAGCTCGCGGCCGGCGACACCGTCGCCACCTGCGCGCTGGACTCCGGGCTGACCGCCACCCGATCCGGCGACGTCTGCACGATCCGCGGTGAGGCGCGGTCGGTGCCGTCAGCGGCCCAGGCCGGCCTGCTGGTGCTCCCGGTGGCGATCGACGGCGGCGTCGGGTGGGCGGTGATCGAGGCGGCGCAGCTGGAGATCGAACCGGTGCGGTCCGTGGACCCGCTGCGCCCGGTGGCCCACGTCCGGGCCGACGGCGTCGAGGTCGGCACCGACGCCCTGCTGTCCACCGTGTCGACGGCAGCTGCGCGCGCGATCATCACGACGCTGCTGTCGGCCGAAGCCGTCGGGATCGCCCGGTGGGCCACCGACACCGCCGCGGAGTACGCCAAGATCCGCGAACAGTTCGGCCGGCCGATCGGCCAGTTCCAGGCGATCAAGCACAAGTGCGCCGAGATGATCGCCACCACCGAACGCGCCACCGCGGCGGTGTGGGACGCCGCCCGCGCGCTCGACGAGGCCGCCGGGAGCGGCTGGAGCGCCGACGGCGACAGCCACTACGAGTTCGCCGCCGCCGTCGCCGCGACGCTGGCGCCGGCGGCCGCGCAACGGTGCGCCCAGGACTGCATCCAGGTGCACGGCGGCATCGGTTTCACCTGGGAACACGACACCAACATCTACTACCGCCGCACCCTGGGCCTGGTGGCCGCCTTCGGCCGCCGCGGCGAGTACCCGCAGCGGGTGTTCGACACCGCCGTCAGCATGGGGATGCGGCCCATCGAGATCACCCTGGACCCGCAGACCGAGAAGCTGCGCGACGAGGTCCGCGCCGAAGTCGCTGCGCTCAAGGCGATTCCGCGGGAACAGCGCACCGCGGCGATCGCCGAGGGCGGCTGGGTGCAACCGCACCTGCCCCGGCCGTGGGGCCGCGACGCCAAACCGGTCGAGCAGATCGTCATCGCCCAGGAGTTCGGCAGCGGACGGGTGAAGCGGCCGAACATGGGCATCGCCGCCTGGCTGATCCCCTCGATCGTGGCCTACGGCACCGACGACCAGCAGCAGCGGTTCCTGCCGCCCACCTTCCGCGGCGAGCTGATCTGGTGTCAGCTGTTCTCCGAGCCCGGCGCGGGCTCCGACCTGGCCAGCCTGACCACGAAGGCGACCAAGGTCGACGGCGGCTGGCGCATCACCGGCCAGAAGATCTGGACCACCGCCGCCCAGTTCTCGCAGTGGGGCGCACTGCTGGCGCGGACAGATCCCGACGCACCCAAGCACAACGGCATCACCTACTTTCTGCTCGACATGTCAAGCGCCGGAGTGGAGATCAAGCCGCTGCGCGAGCTGACCGGCAACGCGCTGTTCAACACCGTCTACCTTGACGACGTGTTCGTGCCCGACGACCTGGTGCTGGGCGAGGTGAACCGGGGCTGGGAAGTCAGCCGAAACACGTTGACCGCCGAACGGGTGTCGATCGGCAGCGACGAGCCGGCCTTCCTGCCCAACCTCACCAAGTTCGTCGACGTCGTCGCAGCAAGTCACCTCGACCAGACCGGACACCACCGGGCCGGTGAACTCATCGCGGAGGGACACGCCGCCAAGCTGATGAACATGCGCTCGACGCTGCTGACACTGGCCGGCGGGGACGCGATGCCCTCGGCGGCGATCTCCAAGCTGCTGAGCATGCGCACCGGCCAGGGCTACGCCGAATTCGCGGTGTCGTCGTTCGGCCCCGACGGCGCGATCTGGGAGAAG
>CAYXOM010000469.1:0-2527 GCA_964466565.1 uncultured Mycobacterium sp. | reverse complement strand
CCCGGCCGGGGCCGCGCTGCCCCTCTCCTCCCCCCCGCCCCCCCCGCCCGGCCGGCCCGGGCGGCCGCGCACCTCCCACTTCGCCGAGATCCGCGTGCCGACGGTGTTCGCCCACGGCAGCGCCGACCCGTTCGGCTCGCCGGCGCAGTTGTGGGCCGCGGCCCGGCTCATCGGCGCACCCACCGAGATCGTCGCGGTCGAGGGGGCGCGGCACGACCTGCGGACCCGGGCCGCTGACGTCGCCCGCCGCGCCGTCGACGCCGCGCTGCGGCTGAGTGCCGGCGGCTAGCTCCGGTACCGTCTCTGAGGTGAGCGAGCAGCCCCTCGACGCGATCATCGTCGGTGCCGGGTTCGGCGGAATCGGCGCCGCGGTGGCGCTCAAGCGCGCCGGGATCGAGGACTTCGTCATCCTCGACCGGCTCGACGACCTCGGCGGGACCTGGCACGTCAACCACTACCCGGGACTGGCCTGCGACGTCCCCACCACCACCTACTCGTACTTCTTCGAACCCAACCCGAACTGGACGCGGCTGTTCTCCACCGGCGCGGAGATCAAGCGGTACGCCGAACAGGTCGCCGACAAGTACGACGTCCGCCGTCACATCCGGTTCAACACCGCCGTCGAGGGCGCGCGCTGGGACGCCGAGCCCGCGCTGTGGCAGGTGACCCTGGCCGGTGGCGCGACGCTGCGCGCCCGCTACCTGATCACCGCCACCGGTTTCCTCTCCCAACCGCACACCCCCGACATCCCCGGCATCCACGACTTCGAGGGCAGGATCCTGCACACCACCGACTGGGACGACTCCTTCGATCCGGCCGGCCGCCGGATCGGCCTCATCGGTACCGGCGCCACCGCCGTGCAGCTGATCCCCGAACTCGCCCGGACCGCCGGGGAGCTGACCGTCTTCCAGCGCACCCCGATCTACGTGGTGCCCAAGCTCGACTTCGGTTTTCCCGAGGCCGCCAGGCGCCTATTCGCCCGGTTCCCACCGGCCCAGCGCGCGGTCCGCGCCGTCACCGACGCCGTCTACGAGTTCTTCAACTACGTCGTGCTGCATCACCGCCGAACGCTGTTCCGCCGGCTCAACATCGGCGCGGCCGACGTGTCCAAGCTCTACCGCTACCTGGTGGTCCGGGATCCCGAACTGCGCCGCCGGCTGAGCCCGTCCTACGACTTCGGCTGCAAGCGCCCCACCTTCTCCAACAGCTACTACCGCACCTTCACCCGGCCCGACGTGCATTTGCAGACCAGCGGGATCGCCCACATCGAGCCGCATGCCGTCATTGCCGAGGACGGCACCCGCACCGAGATCGACACCCTGGTGCTGGCAACCGGATTCGACCTGTGGGAGGCCAACATCCCGGCCATCGAGATCATCGGGCGCGGCGGCCGCAACCTGGGCAAATGGTGGCGGGAGAACCGGTTCTGCGCCTACCAGGGAATCTCGATCCCGCACTTCCCCAACTACTTCAGCCTGGCCAGCCCGTATGCCTTCATCGGCCTGAACTTCTTCAACACCATGGAATACCAGATGCGGATCATCGACCGCCTGCTCGGCGAGATGCGCAGGCGCGGGGCACGCACCCTGGAGGTCACCGAGGAGGCCAACGACCGTTTTCTCGATCAGATGACCGAGCGTGTGGCGGACACGGTCTTCACCGTCGGGCACTGCGCCGAGGCCAGGTCCTACTACTTCAATCCGCACGGGGAGGCAACCCTGCTGCGGCCGATGACGGCCAGGGCGGCGATCCGGCAGGCCACCGAATTCCCGCTGACCGACTACCGTATCGACTGAACGTCAGGGAAGGACTACATGTCTCGGATCACCGTCTTCGGAGCGGCACTGGCCGCCACCGGTCTCGCGCACTTCGCCAAGCCCGGCCTGTTCGAGGCGATCACCGCGCCGGCGTTCCCTGACAGCACCCGCCGGCACGTCTACCTCAACGGCGCTCTGGAGACCGCCCTGGGAGCGGGACTGATCGCGCCGCGGACGCGCAGATTCGCCCTGGTCGGGGTGGTCGGCTACCTCGGCTACCTGGCGGCCAGCGCCCTCCGCAGCCGACGCTGAATCCTTGAGCCCACTGCGGCGCCGCCTCGGCACTCCCGACGCGGTGGTGGTCGGGCTCGGCGCGATGGTCGGCGCGGGGGTCTTCGTGGTTTTCGCCCCCGCCGCGGCGGCGGCCGGCTCCGGTCTGCTGATCGGGCTGGCAATCGCCGCGGCGATCGCCTTCTGCAACGCCGACTCCTCGGCGCGGCTTGCCGTGCGCTACCCGCAATCGGGGGGCACCTACGTCTACGGCCGCGAACGGCTGGGCCCGTTCTGGGGATACCTGGCCGGCTGGAGCTTCGTGGTCGGCAAGTCGGCGTCCTGCGCGGCGATGGCGCTCACGGTCGGGGTCTACCTCTGGCCGGCCCACGCGCACCCGGTCGCCGCCGCCACCGTGGCGGCTCTGGCCGCGGTCAACTACCGCGGGATCGAGAAGTCCGCATGGGCGACCCGGCTGATCGTGGCCGCCGTCCTGGCGG
>CAYXOM010000468.1:0-3015 GCA_964466565.1 uncultured Mycobacterium sp. | reverse complement strand
ACCGGCGAGACCGCGCGGACGGTGTCGCCGAGCGCGTCGACCACCGACTGCAGCCGGGACAGCCGGTCGCCGAGGTTGGAGCCGATCGACAAGACCACCCGGGTCACAGCGGGCCCCCGGCCGGGACGATGCGGCCTCTGCCTCCCCGCCGGGACCGGCGGGCGACCACGGCGACGTCGCGGAAGTTCAGCGGGATCGGGGCGGCAGGCTTGTGCACCGTCACCTCCGTGGCGTGCACCCGGGCGTCGTCCATCACGGCCTCGGCGATCTCGGCCGCCACCGTCTCGATCAGGTTGCGGGGCGGCCCGGTGACGATGGCGGCCGCCCGGTGCGCAAGTTCGCCGTAGTCGTAGGTGTCGGCCAGGTCGTCGGTGGCGGCCGCCCGGGCCAGGTCGATCCAGACGGTGATGTCGATGACGAAGTCCTGACCGTCGCGGCGCTCGTGCTCGAAGACCCCGTGGTGTGCGCGCAGGGTCAGTCCGCGCAGTTCGATCCGGTCAGTCATCCCCGCCCGCCGATCGCCATGCCCGGACCACCTTGATCGCGTCGACGCTGCCTGCCACGTCGTGCACCCGAACTCCCCAGGCGCCGTGCAGCGCCGCCAGCGCCGAGATCACCGCCGTCGCGGTCTCGCGCCCGTCCGGGGGGCGCGGACGGCCGTCGCGGTCGGCCAGCAGGGCACCGATGAACCGCTTGCGCGAGGCGCCGACCAGCACCGGTATCCCGGTGGCCACCAGCTCCGGCAGCGAGTGGAGCAGCGCCCAATTGTGCTGCGCCGTCTTGGCGAAACCCAGACCCGGGTCGATGATCAGGTTCCGCCGGTCGATGCCGACTTCCTCGGCCGCGGCGACCGCGGCGAGCAACTCGGTCCGAACCTCGGCCACCACGTCATCGTATTGCGGAACATCGTGCGGCTGCGGCGACTTCACCGAACGCCAGTGCATGAGAATCCACGGCACGCCCACCCGGGCGACCAGCGGCGCCATCGCCGGATCAGCCCGTCCGCCGCTGACGTCGTTGACGACACTGGCACCCTGGTCCAGCGCCGATCGCGCCACCTCGGCGTGCATGGTGTCAATACTCACCGTAATACCTTGTGCAGCAAGTTCTTTGACCACCGGAAGAACCCTTGCGCACTCGGTCTCCGCGTCGATCCGGACAGCGCCCGGCCGGGTGGACTCTCCGCCGACGTCGATGATGGACGCACCGGCGGCGGCGAGTGCGAGTCCGTGTTCGACGGCGCGGCGCGCATCGAGGAACAGCCCGCCGTCGGAGAAGGAGTCGGTGGTGACGTTGACCACGCCCAGCACCTTCACGGCAGGACGGTCCGGATCACTTGCGCAGGATCAGATCCAGCGCCTCGGCCCGAGATGCGTTGCTGGTCTTGAACAAGCCCCGCACCGCCGAAGTGGTGGTGACCGCACCGGCCTTGCGCACACCGCGCATCGCCATGCACAGATGTTCGGCCTCCACCACGACGATCACCCCGCGCGGATTCAGCTTGCGCATCACTGCGTCGGCGATCTGGGCGGTCAGCCGCTCCTGAACCTGAGGGCGCTTTGCGTACAGGTCGACGACCCGGGCGAGCTTCGACAGACCGGTGACCCGGCCGTCCTCGCCGGGGATGTAACCCACATGGGCCATGCCGTGGAAGGCGACCAGGTGGTGCTCGCAGGTGGAGTACATCGGGATCTGCTTGACCAGGACAAGTTCGTCGTGACCCTCGTCGAAGGTGGTGTCCAGCACCGCGTCGGGGTCGGTGTAGAGCCCGGCGAACATCTCCCGGAAGGCGCGGGCCACCCGGGCCGGGGTTGCCCGCAGGCCGTCCCGGTCGGGGTCCTCGCCGACCGCGAACAGCAGTTCGCGCACCGCAGCCTCGGCGCGCTCCTGGTCGAACACCGTTCCGTTCAGCGTCACCGCGTCGCGCTGGGGCATCAGGGCCGGGTTCCGTCCTGGCCGTGCTCCTCGGCCTGCGGCGGAGCGGTGTGGCGGGGTTCCTGCCGGGGCTGGTGCTGGGGCGCGGGGTAGGCACCGTGGCCGGGGTTCGGCCCCTGAGGCTGTCCCCAGCCCGGCGGCGGCGGATACCAGTACCCCTGCTGGGGTCCAGGCGGCCAGCCGGGCGCCCGCCACCCCGACGGGGCTCCGTAGTCGGGTTGGGCAGGCCCGCCCCCGTGGGAACCGTTGGGCGTTCCATTGGGCGTTCCGTGGCCCGACCCATTGCCCTGCGACGGCGGGCCGTAGTGGTGACCCTGCTGGGCCTGGGCGGCGGCACTGGCCTCGGCGATGGCCTTCTTGAACGCCGGTTCGGGCATCGGCTGCGGCCAGGGTTCGCCCCGCTCGATGGCCAGTTCGCCGGGCGTCTTGATCGGCGGCTTATCCGACGGGGTCCGGCCGCCGAAGTCGTCGAAGACCGTCAGGCGCGGGCGCTTCTGCACCCCGGCGAAGATCTCCTGCAACTCGGCGCGGTGCAGCGTCTCCTTCTCGAGCAGTTCTGCGGCCAGCACGTCGAGCAGGTCGCGGTGCTCAGTGAGAATCGCCCAGGCTTCGGTGTGCGCGGCCTCGATGAGGGTGCGGACCTCGTCGTCGATGTCGCGGGCGACCTCGTGGCTGTAGTCGCCCTGAGTGCCCATGGTCCGGCCCAGGAAGGGGTCGCCGTGTTCGGTGCCGTAACGGACCGCGCCCAGTTTGGAGCTCATCCCGTACTCGGTCACCATCGCGCGGGCGATCTTGGTGGCCTGCTGGATGTCGGACACCGCGCCGGTGGTGGGCTCGCGGAACACCAGTTCCTCGGCCGCCCGGCCGCCCATGGCGAAGACCAGCCGGGCGATCATCTCCGAGCGGGTCATCAGGCCCTTGTCGTCCTCGGGCACCGAGACCGCGTGCCCGCCGGTGCGCCCACGGGCCAGGATGGTGACCTTGTAGATCGGCTCGATGTCGGGCATCGCCCACGCCGCCAGCGTGTGCCCGCCCTCGTGGTAGGCGGTGATCTTCTTCTCCTGTTCGCTGATCACCCGG
>CAYXOM010000467.1:0-5574 GCA_964466565.1 uncultured Mycobacterium sp. | reverse complement strand
GACGTCCGCGGCCGCGGCGAGGCTGTCGCGCTCGGCGCCGAGGGCGCGGCGCTGCCGCGCCGCCGCGCGGGCGGCGGCCAAGCCGGACACCCCGGCCTGCGCCAGTGCGTCGGCCAGCACCTCGCGGGCAGCGGTCAGGTCCGCGCGCAGCTTGACCGCGGTGGCGCCGGGCCGGATCCGCACGCTCAGCACGCCGGGGACCTCCAGCGTCGCGGCCGACGTGGCGGGCCGGGTCCACGGCTGTCCGCCCGTCAACGTGTGGGGCTCACCCTCGACGGTAACCTCCAGGTCAGCCACGGCGGTGATCTCCACCTCGCCGCCGTCGGCCTGCAGTTGCGCCTTGAGGCGTCCGACCAGGGCTGCCGCCTCCTCGAGGTCGGAAAGGCCGTCCTCGTCGATGGCGATGGCGGCGAGCAGGAGGTCGATCTCGGCGATGCGCGTGATGGTGTCCTCAAGGCGCTGTAGGCGCGTCGCCAGCCTATCGGCCTCCTCGCGGTCCAGGCAGGCCTGCGCGGCGGCCCGGGCCGCATCGCATCGCCGACCGGCGGCGGCGGATTCGTCGGCGGCCTGCTTGGCCAGCGCCGTGGCCGCCGCGGCGGCGGCTCGAGCGTGGTCCTCGGCGGCGAGCGCCTCGGCGAGCCCGGCCCGGAGGCCGTCAAGGGCCCCGGCCCGGCGGGCGCGCTCGGCGATGAGTTCCTGACGCTGGCCGTTGGCCAGCGCGGTGTTGGCCGCCGCGGCGTCGGCGGCCTGGACGGTCAGCTCGGCCTGGGCCAGCCGGTCGCGCAGATCGCCCAGCGCGGCGTGCGCCGCGCGGGCCGCACCGAGCCGGGCCGCGGCCGGGGACAGCCGCTGCTCGAGATCGCGCAGCACCGCTGCGAGTTCGGCGTGGCGGGCGGATCTCTCCTCGGCCTCCTCGACGCGGGCCCGGCACCTCAGCACCTCGTCGTCGGCCGCCCCGAGGCGTTCGGCGGCGGCCTTGACATCCCGGGCGGGCCGCCCGGTAGGGGTGAAGTAGCGCAGGTACTCGGCCTCGATGCGGTCGATGAGCAGGGACTCGGTTCCCGACCCCGCGGTCTGCGCGGCGCCGGCGGCGGCGTCGAGCGCACGAGCCAGGGCGTCGGAGCCCGACAGGTCCACCACGTCGGTCGCGGCCGACTGCAGCACCCGCTGGGCCTCCCACAGCCGGGTGTCGACGGTCTCGGCCAGCATCGCCTCGACACGCTGATGTGCCTCCTCGCCGGTGAGCTGCTCGCGGCGTGGGGAGATGACCTCGAGTTCGGTGTACTGCTTTTTGTGGAACCGCTTGCGGTAGACGAACCGGTAGGGTCCGGTGCTCATCTCGGCTTCGACCTCGGCACCGGCATCGACGTGGGCGGGCTTGACCTGCTTGACGTCCCGGGCGCCGGAGCGGTCCTTGAACTTCACCAGCAGGTCGAGCGCCTCGAGCATGGAGGACTTGCCGACCTCGTTGGGCCCGCAGACGACCACCACGCCGTGGTCGGGGAAGGCCACCTCGCGGTCGGCGACACCGCGGAAACTGGTCAGCCGCAGCCGGTGCAGGATCATGCGACCTCGCCCTGTCGCAGCCGCAGCAGCAGGCCCAGCGCCGCGCGGGCGTCGGCCCCGGCGGCACCCTCGGCGCGAGCGGCGTCGAGCAGTTCGGCCAAGGCGTCGGCGGCGAACCCGCCAATGTCCAGATCGTCGAACTCCTGATCGGAGGGCATCACGACGAGGTCGGTGTGGCGCTCCCAGCTCTCCAGGCCGGCGAAGAGCCGGCAGTAGCGGTCGAGGCAGTCGGCCAGCGCGGCGCGTTCGGTGACGGTCAGGGTGCCCCGCAGCGCCAGCTGCACCACGGTGCGGTCCTTGCCGGGCAGCTGGTCCAGGTTGATGTCGAGGTCGGTGATGTCGCGGGCGTTGTTCAGCTCGGCCGAGATGGTGAGGAACCGCCAGGAGCCGACCGGGAGCGCGGTGACGGAGACCGGGTGGGCGGGGTCGTCGAGGTCGAGGTCGACGAGCAGCACGGCGCCGGAGTCGGCTTCGCGATGGTCGTAGTTGGTGACCTCCGGCGAGCCGGAGTACCAGACCCGGCCGGTGTCGCCGACGCTGGTGCGGGAATGCCGGTCGCCCAGGGCGACGTAGTGCAGAGCGCCCCGCCCGATGGCCCCGGCGAGCCCGGCCAGGCGGATCTGGGCGGGGTTGGACCGGTCGGGGTCGAGGACGTCGACCGCGCCGTGCGCGACCAGGATGCGCGCCGTGCCGTCGGCGGCCAGTGAACCGAGCGGCTCGGCGGTCAGGTCGGTGGTGGGGCGCTTGGAGCGCCACGGCGCGGCGACGATCTGCACCCCGGGGCGGACCTCGAAAATCCCGGACCGGTCGAGCACCGTCACTATGTCGGGGCACTCGGCGGCGAACAGCGCACTGGTGTAAACCGAGGAGGCGTCCAGGGGGTCGTGGTTGCCGGGCAGTAGGTAGACCGGCACACCGATGCCGCGCATGGCGTCCAGGGACTGGCTGATCACCTTGGGCGCCAGGAGGTTGGCGTCGAACACGTCCCCGCAGACCACCACGAACTCCGCGCCGGTGTGCGCCGCCAGCGGACCGAGAGCGGCCACCGCGGCGCGGCGGGCGGCCGAATAGCGGGCCTGGGCGTCGCCATCGAGGAAGTGACGCGTCATACCCAACTGCCAGTCCGCGGTGTGCAGGAACCTCATATGCCGAGCGCGCCTCTCTTTTCTCCGGAGGGCCTTTTTCACCCAGTGCGTTTTCGGCGAGTGTAGGAGCGGCGTCCGACAACTCCGGGGACCTCGATCGGCATGTGCCCTAACCTGGGACGGGTGAGAACCCTGGTGCTGATGCGGCACGCGAAGTCCGGCTATCCCGACGGCGTCGCCGACCACGCGCGGCCGCTGGCCGAGCGCGGCGAGCGGGAGGCGGCGCTGGCCGGGGACTGGCTGCGCACGTCGGCGCCCGCGATCGACGCGGTGCTGTGCTCGTCGGCGACCCGCACCCGCCAGACCCTGGAACGCACCGGGGTGGTGGCGCCGGCGAGCTACCTCGACAGCCTCTACGGGGCGTCGCCGGGTGCGGTGATCGCCGAGATCAATGCCGTCGGCGACGACGTCGCCAGCCTGCTGGTGGTCGGGCACGAGCCGACGCTCAGCGATCTGGCCCTCAGGCTGGCCGGCCCCGACAGCGACCGCGACGCCGCCGGGAGGGTGGCCGCGAAGTTCCCGACATCAGCAATCGCGGTGCTGCGCGTCGCGGGGTCGTGGGCCGGGGTCGAACCCGGCGGCGCGACACTGGTGAACTTCCACGTGCCGCGGTCAGGCACGTCCGGCGCCGGCTAGGAACTGGTCGCCAGCGTCAGTTCCATCAGCTTGACGGCCTGGCCGCAGGCGTCCACCCCGGGCTCCTGCGGATTGACCCACCAGCCCACCACGCCCTCGGCGTCGCTGGCGACACCGCAGCCGCCGTTGGGGTCTCCGGTGCGCATCACGATCGAGGCGATGCCGTTGATGGCCCGGTTCTCGATCTGGTAGTTCATCGTCTCGGCGGCCTTGCGCTCGTTGTCCAGGCTGCCCTGCTCGAACCAGAATCGGGTGATGTCGACCAGCCCGGTCGGCGGGCCCGCCTGCCAGCGGCAGACCGCACCGATGAACGTGCTCTGGATGTCCAGCGGGTCGGCGCCCACCGTCTCGGCCAGCAGGTCGGAGGTCAGGACGTCGCACTCCTTGAGCAGGTTCGGGTACTTCTGCGCGGAGTCGTTGTTGCGCGTCACGCTGCCGGCGCCGGCCTTCATGGCGGTGCCGCCGACGGTCTGGGCGCAGCCGCTGAGCACCCCCAGCGCGGCCAGCACGGCCGCGCCACCGGCCAGCGCCGGGACGCTCCGCGGGCTCACGTGGCGTTCTCGATGGACTGGCGGGTCAGCGCCTCGGCGACCTCGCAGGGCGGCGGATAGGGCTTGTCGGCGAAGCTGACCGACCATTCGATGAAGTCGTCGTCGAACTGGATGCCGATCTCGCAGAGGTTGTCCCCCAGGACCGGGTCGGTGCCGATCGCCACGAAACCGGGATTGCCGTCGATGGAGATGTCCTCGACACTGGTGCGCGAGAGTTCCTGGGTCTTTCGTTCCCGCCCGATCGGGCTGCCCCGGAACCAGGTGAACGAGAAATGCGGCCCGAGGATGCCCCCGCCGGCCAGCCACTGGCAACCCACCGTGTTGGCTGCGGTCTTGAGCAGTCCGGCGACCTGGGTCTGCTCGGCGAGGGCTTCGTCGCTGATGCCACCGCACTCGGGGAAGTCCGGTCCGTGCTGGACCGCTCCGGCGACCGGGAGTGCGTCCGGGGAGGATTGGCCGGGCGCCGCCGAGTCGCCGCCGTCACCGCTCGAGCAGGCGCCCAGCAGGCCGGAGGCCGCGACGGCCGCGGCGGTCAGGGCGAGGATTCTCACAGCACGCCACTGTAGCGGCAGCCCGTCGCAGACTCCCCGACACACGCGCTGAACTGTGCGTTTCGGACCCCCGAACGGTGTGCGACAGTAGCGGGATGCTCCTGGCGCTGCTGCGGCGGTACGTCGCGCCGTACCGCTGGCCGGTGGCTGCGGTGATGGCCTTCCAGACCGTGAGCACGCTGGCCTCGCTGTACCTGCCGACCGTCAACGCCGCGATCATCGACGACGGCGTCGCCCGGGGGGACACCGCGCTGATCGCCCGGCTGGGGCTGGTCATGCTCGGAGTCACCGCGGTGCAGGGCCTGTGCGCGGTCGGCGCGGTGTACTTCGGTTCGCGCACCGGCCTGGGCTTCGCCCACGACCTGCGCGCGGCGATCTTCGGGCATGTGGTGGGGTTCTCGGCCCGGGAGAGCGCGCGCTTCTCGGCGCCGTCGCTGCTGACCCGCACCACCAATGACGTCGCCCAGATCCAGCTGCTGGTGCAGATGACCGCCACCGTGCTGGTGACCGCCCCGATCATGTGCGTAGGCGGGGTCATCATGGCGATCACACTCGATCCGGGGCTGTCCTGGCTGCTGGTGGTCAGCGTGCCGGTGCTGGGGGTCGCCAATTACCTGATCGTCACCCGGATGATGCCGATCTTCCGCAGCATGCAGCGGCTGATCGACTCGATCAACCGGGTGCTGCGCGAGCAGCTCTCGGGCATCCGGGTGATCCGGGCGTTCGCCCGCGAGCCCTTCGAGCGGACCCGCTTCGACGAGGCCAACCGGGAGGTCGCCGGGGCAGCACTGGCCGCCGGCCGCTGGCAGGCGCTGATGCTGCCGGTGACGACGCTGACCATCAATCTCTCCAGCGTCGCGCTGATCTGGTTCGGCGGCCTGCGCATCGACGCCGGGCAGATGCAGGTCGGCGCACTGATCGCGTTCCTCTCCTACTTCATGCAGATCCTGATGGCCGTGCTGATGGCCACCCTGGTGCTGGTGATCCTGCCGCGGGCCTCGGTGTGCGCCGAGCGCATCACCGAGGTGCTGGCGACCCGGCCCGGGGGGCCCCCCCCCCCGGGGCGCGCCCCGGCCCCCCGCCGGCCGCGGGGGGGCGGGGGGGGGGGGGGCGGCGGCGGGGCGG
>CAYXOM010000466.1:0-1991 GCA_964466565.1 uncultured Mycobacterium sp. | reverse complement strand
GGGCCTCGGCGGCGTCTACTCGGAGGTGTTCCTGCCGTTGCACGGCGCGCACCAGGCGGACAACGCCGCCGTCGCCCTCGCCGCCGTGGAGGCGTTCTTCGGTGCGGGCGCTCGGCGTCAACTCGATGCCGACGCGGTGCGCGCCGGGTTCGCCGCGGCCACCAGCCCCGGCCGCCTGGAGCGCGTGCGCAGCGCGCCCGCGGTGTTCGTCGACGCCGCCCACAATCCCGCCGGGGCCCACGCGCTCGCGGCGGCCCTGGCCGGCGAGTTCGGCTTCCGGTTTCTCGTCGGTGTGCTCGCCGTGCTGGGCGACAAGGACGTCACCGGAATCTGCGCGGCGCTCGAACCGGTGCTCGACGTCGTCGTGGTCACCGACAACGGTTCGCCGCGCGCCATGGACCCCGATGCCCTGGCCCTGCGCGCCGAGGAGGTTTTCGGCCCCGAGCGCGTGGTGCGCGCGCCGACCCTTGCCGACGCCATCGAGACCGCCACCGCGCTGTCCGAGGAGGCCGGCGCGCAGGGGCCGGGTACATCCGGCGCGGGCATCGTGGTCACCGGGTCGGTGCTGACCGCGGGTGCCGCCCGGACGCTGTTCGGGATGGAGCCGCGATGACCGCCCCCGGCGCGGCCCCCGACCCGCCCGCCGCCGGACCGGACCCGTGGAAGGGCTTCCGCGGCGTGATGGCCGGCACGCTGGTGCTGGAGATCATCACGGTGCTGCTCGCCCTGCCGGTGGTAGGCGCTGTTGGGGGAGGTCTGACGGTCTGGTCGACGGCGTACCTGGTGGGATTCGCACTGGTGCTGGCGGTCCTGGCCGGGATGCAGGGCAGGCCCTGGGCCATCTGGGCCAACCTCGGTGTGCAGGCGCTCCTGGTGGCGGGATTCGCGATCTACCCCGCGGTCGGGTTCGTGGGCGTGCTGTTCGCCGTGGTGTGGGCCGTGATCGCCTACCTGCGCGCCGAAATGCTGCGCCGGCAACGGCTTGGCCTGCTGCCCGGCCAACAGCTGCCGCCGGCGGAGTGAGCGGTACGCTCGTCGCCGTGAACGAGCGGACGCTGGCGCTGATCAAGCCCGACGGGGTGCGGCGCCGGATGGTGGGTGAGATCCTCGGCCGGATCGAGCGCAAGGGCCTGACCATCGCCGCCCTCGAACTCAAGGTTGTCGACGACGCACTGGCCCGAGCCCACTACGCCGAACACGAGGGCAAGCCGTTCTTCGGCTCGCTGCTGGAGTTCATCACCTCCGGCCCGGTCGTGGCCGCCGTCCTCGAAGGTCCCCGGGCCATCGCCGCATTCCGGCAGCTCGCCGGCGGCACCGATCCGGTCGAGAAGGCGGCGCCGGGCAGCATCCGCGGGGATTTCGGCCTGGAGACCCAGTTCAACCTGGTGCACGGCTCGGATTCCGCCGAGTCGGCCGCCCGCGAGATCGCCCTCTGGTTCCCCGGGCTCTGAGCCGGGGGAACCGGCCACCGGCCCGTAACCGGCTCCCGGTGTGGGATACTCACGTGGCGGCCCGGCAACGGGTCGCCCGAATGAGACTTCGGACGTGCGCGACCATCGCCGAACGCGGTGCGGCGCGGACCGTCGGTAGCCGGCATTCACCACGCATCGCGGACGCCCGATGTTCGGACCCTGCGGAGCGAGACCACCAGACAACAGACCCGGTGATCCCGGGCGACAACGAGAAAGCCCCCGCGTGGCCGCGTCGAAGACGACGCGCCCGGGGACTTGAGGAGAGTACGTGGCCGACGATGACATCACACCGGACCTGCCCGAGAACCAGCCCGTCGAAGTGGTCGTCGACGTCGGGGAGCTGCCCGACCGGCTGAGGGTGCACACCCTGGCCCGGATGCTCGGAGTGACCAGCAAGCAGGTGCTCGACGCGCTGGCCGGGATCGAAGGGGGCACCCTGAGTCCGCAGTCCAGCATCGACGCCGCCGACGCAGCCCGGGTGCGGGAGGCGCTGGCGGGCCAGCCCGCCGAGTCTCCGGT
>CAYXOM010000465.1:0-3331 GCA_964466565.1 uncultured Mycobacterium sp. | reverse complement strand
TGCTGCTCGCCGAGCCGGCCGCCGGCCTGGACCTGGGCGGCCGGGAGGAACTGGTCGCCCGGCTGGGCGATCTGGCGGCCGACCCGGACGCCCCGGCCCTGGTGCTGGTGACCCACCACGTCGAGGAGATCCCCCCGGGGTTCAGCCACTGCCTGATCCTGGCCGAGGGCACGGCGGTGGCGGCCGGGCTGCTACCGGACACTCTGACCGCCGAGAACCTCTCGGCGGCGTTCGGCCAGTCCATCGCCGTCGAATCGGCCGACGGCCGGTACTTCGCGCGGCGCACCCGCGTCCGCGCGGCGCACAGGAGGAGCCCATGACCGACCCGAAGGCCCCGCTGCCGGTCCGTCCGGCGGCCACCGTAATGCTGGTGCGCGACGGCGTGCCGGAACCGTCCGGGCTCGAGGTGTTCCTGATGCGCCGGCACGCGGCCATGGAGTTCGCCGCCGGGATGACGGTGTTTCCCGGCGGCGGCGTCGACGACCGCGACCGCAACATCGGGGCGTCTTGGTACGGACCCGAACCCGGTTGGTGGGCAGAGCGTTTCGGCATCGACGCGGATCTGGCCGAAGCACTGGTGTGCGCGGCGGCCAGGGAGACCTTCGAGGAGTCCGGCGTGCTCTTCGCCGGCCCGGCCGACGACCCCGACGGGATCGTGTCCGACGCCTCGGCCTATCACCGGGCCCGCGCCGCGCTGGCCGACAACAGCCTGTCCTTCGCGGACTTCCTGCGCGGCGAGGGTCTGGTGCTGCGCGCCGACCTGCTGCGCCCGTGGGCCAACTGGGTGACCCCGGAGGAGGAGCGCACCCGCCGCTACGACACGTTCTTCTTCGTCGGGGCGCTGCCGGCCGGCCAGCGCGCCGACGGGGACAACACCGAGTCCGACCACGCCGCCTGGGTGAGCCCGCAGGCCGCGATCGAGGACTTCGCCGGTGGGCGTTCGCTGCTGCTGCCGCCGACCTGGACCCAGCTGGACTCGCTGGCCGGACGCACCGTCGCCGAGGTGCTCGCCGTCGAACGCGCGATCACCCGGGTGCTGCCGAAACTCACCGTTCACCGGGACAACTGGGAGATCGAGTTCTTCGACAGCGAGAGGTACAACGCCGCGCGCCGCCGCGCGCTCGAGGCGAACAACTGAGCCGGTGCGCGAATTCGTCGGCGTCCACCTCAGCGAGCGGCACCCGGGTCTGGCCACCGTGCTGCTCGACCGCGAGCCGAGCAACGAACTGACCCGTCAGGCCTACCGGGAACTGGCCTCGGCGGCCGCCGAGGTCGGGGAGCGCACCGACATCGGGGCCGTCATCCTCTTCGGCGGCCACGAGGTCTTCTGCGCGGGAGACGACCTGGCCGAACGTCGCCGCCTCGACCGGGCCGAGGCGCTGGCCGCCGACCGTGTCCGGCGTCGGGCGTTCGACGCCGTCGCCGCCGTCCCCAAGCCCACCGTCGCCGCGGTCACCGGCTATGCACTGGGCGCGGGCCTGAGCCTGATGCTCGCGGCAGACTGGCGGGTCTGCGGGGACAACGCCAAGCTGGGCGCCACCGAGATCCTGGCCGACCTGGTGCCCGGTGGCGGCGGCTGTGCCCGGCTGGCCCGCGCGGTCGGGCCCTGGCGGGCCAAGGAGATGACGTTCAGCGGCCGCTTCGTCGGCGCCGAGGAGGCCCTCGAGCTGGGACTGATCGATCAGATGGTGGGTCCCGACGAGGTCTACGACGCCGCGATCGCCTGGGCCGGCCGGTTCGCGGGGTCCCCGCCCGCACCGCTGGCGGCGGCCAAGGCACTCATCGACCGCGCCACCGGGCCGGGCGGTTAGGCTGCCCGGCATGACGGCCAAGAAGCCCGGCGACCCGGCTCGCAGGTCCGACGTCGCCGGCGACCCGGCTCCGAACCCCCATGCGACGGCCGAGCAGGTCGCGGCGGCACTGACGGACACCAAACTCGCCCAGGTGCTCTACCACGACTGGGAAGCCGAGACCTACGACGACAAGTGGTCGATCTCCTACGACAAGCGCTGCGTGGACTACGCCCGCGACCTGTTCGACGCCACCGTTCCGGCCGCCGAACTGCGCGAGCTGCCCTATGAGCGGGCACTGGAACTCGGCTGCGGCAGCGGCTTCTTCCTGCTGAACCTGATCCAGGCCGGGGTGGCGCGGCGGGGATCGGTCACCGACCTCTCGCCGGGCATGGTCAAGGTCGCGGTGCGCAACGGCGAATCGCTGGGCCTCGACGTCGACGGCCGGGTCGCCGACGCCGAGGGCATCCCGTACGACGACGACACCTTCGACCTGGTGGTCGGTCACGCGGTGCTGCACCACATCCCCGACGTGGAGCGCTCGTTGCGCGAGGTGGTCCGGGTGCTCAAACCCGGGGGGCGGTTCGTCTTCGCCGGAGAGCCCACGACCGTCGGCAACACCTACGCGCGCAGCCTGTCGACGCTGACCTGGCGGGTGGCCACCAACGCCACCCGGCTGCCGGGGCTGGGCGGCTGGCGGCGGCCGCAGGCCGAACTCGACGAATCCTCCCGGGCCGCTGCGCTGGAGGCGGTGGTGGACCTGCACACCTTCGATCCGGCCGACCTCGAGCGGATGGCGCGTAGTACCGGGGCCCTCGAAGTGTCCACGCAGACAACCGAATTCACAGCGGCGATGCTCGGTTGGCCGCTGCGCACCGTCGAGGCCATGGTGCCGCCGGGCAAGCTGGGTTGGGCGTGGGCGAAGTTCGCCTTCAACGGGTGGATCACGCTGAGCTGGATCGACGACAACCTGTGGCGGCGGGTGGTGCCCAAGTCGTGGTATTACAACGTGATGATCACCGGGGTCAAACCGTCCTGAGGTTCACCCTCGCCGACGTCGCGTACCTGACCAGCGACGCGGGTGCCGCGGCGCTGGCCGAGGTCGAAGGGCTTCCGCTCGGCGGCGCCGAGCTGGTCTCCGACGTCGGCGCCGTCCGGCGGCGCTACGGGCAGTGGGCCGGGGCGCTGGTCGAGACGGTCCGGCTGCGTCGGCGTGCTCCGGTGAAGTTCCCCGGCGTGGACGTCTGCGGGTGGCTGTTCACCGACGAGGCCCTGCAGCAGGCCACCCACGCGACGGTGGCCCGCCACCGGGCGCGCCGGCTGGCCGGCCGGGTGGTGCACGACGCGACATGTTCGATCGGCACGGAACTGCACGCGCTGCTTCCCGTCGCCGGGCAGGTGCTGGGCAGCGACCTCGACGCGGTCCGGTTGGCCATGGCTCGTCACAATCTCGGACCGCGCGTGGCGTTGTGCCGCGCCGACGCCCTGCGGCCGGTCAGCACCGCCGCCTGCGGCGACGTGGTCGTTCTGCTCGATCCGGG
>CAYXOM010000464.1:0-10353 GCA_964466565.1 uncultured Mycobacterium sp. | reverse complement strand
CGCGCGGGGCCCCGCGGGGCCCTGCCGCCCCGGTCCCGGCGGGCGGGGGGGGCGCGTGGACCCTGCGCGGTCAGGCCCGCGCCCGACGCGCTGCCCGGCTTCCGGTCGATGCTGGGCCCGCGGTCGCACTGGCGCAACGAGGTCGCGGCCCGCATCGTCGTGGCCGTCGCCGCCTACCGTCCGGGCCGCTCGGCCGGCCGCCTGTCGATGCCGGTGCTGTTCTGCGTCTGCGACAACGACAGCACCACTCCGCCCGGCCCGACCCGCCGCGCCGCCCGCGCGGCACGACGGGGGGGGGTGCGCAGTTACCCCTACGGCCACTTCGACGTCTATCACGACCCGCAAGCCAAGGCCGACCAGGTCGAGTTCCTCACCAGGGTGCTCGGCGCGCCGGCCCGCGCTCCCGCCGGCGAACGGGCCGCAGACGCCTGATCTCAGCCCGAGCGGGCCTGCCGCACGACGTCCACGGTCGCCGACCGCAGGTCGTCGAACGAGTCCAGGCACCGGCCGAATCCCACCCGCGTGTAGGCCGCTCCCCGGGGTGTGTCGACCTTGAGGTCCAGGCCGTAGCGGTCCACACCGGTGCACTCCGCGGCCAGCGTGTCGGGGTAGCCGCCGAGCGCGCGCGCCAGGTCGGTCATCGCCTCGGCGTGGTCGGCGTTGAGGTGTTCGATCGCCCCCGGTGCGTGCGGCCGGATCGGGTCGGGGGCCGCGGCGGCGTAGTCGGACGCGCTCGCCGAGTCCATCCGGCCGTAGCCCCCCACCCAGCGGACCCGGTCCACCCCCAGCACCCACACGGTGAAGTCGGAGTACTCGATGTAGAACCTCGCCGCCGGCACCGCCGCGAGGTGCGCGGCGCGGGCGGCCGCCAATTCGTCACCGGCCGGCCGGTGAACCCTGCCGGCCAGGGTGATCCGACTGCTCGCCAACGGGTCGGCCGGGGCGCCGGGTGCCACGATCGACAGGCTGGCCCTCGGGTCGGCGGCCAGGTTGCGGCCGTGTTCGGCCAGGTGCGACACGCACAGGACCGGCAATCCGCCGAGTATTCCGTAGGTCACGAACGACGCCCACGGATCCCCGGCGGAGGTCAGGCTGGCCAGGGTCGCGACGTTGGTCGAGGCGGCGATGGTGCGCGCCTCCTCCGCCGCCGACGGCCTCGACGGATCGGCGACCGGCGTCAGCGGCGGGGGGATGCTCGGGGCGTCGCCCGGGTCGCCGTGGTCGAGGGTGGCCACGTCCGACTACGTTACGCCGCGCGCCGCTCCGGCAGGGTTCGCCTAAGCTGGGGGGACCCGATGACCAGAGACGGCACGACCAACGACGTCGAGAAGCGCTGGCGCGACCCCGAAGCGGTTCGCGCCGCGATTCGGTACTCGGGGGCGGTCATCGTGCTGGCCGGGTTAGCCTTCGCGGTCTTCGCCGCCACCCGCGCCCTGGTGGCCGGAATCCTGGTCCCCGGGATCCTCTTCGCCGGCGGGGTCGGCGCCCTGGTCCGGACGTACCAGGTGTGGCGGTCGGAGGGGGTCTGGCCGATCTGGCAGGCGGCCGCCTGGTTCCTGCTGCTCTTCGGGCTGTTCTGTCTGGGCATCCCCTTCGCGGCACGGTAGTCCGCGATACTGCTCCGGTGACTCCGCCCGCACCCGGTCCGCTGACCGGCGTTCGCATCGTGGAGATCTCCAGTTTCGTGGCGGTGCCCCTGGCCGGGATGACGCTGGCCGGCCTGGGCGCCGAGGTCGTGCGGATCGACCCCCTCGGCGGGGCTGCCGATCATCGGCGATGGCCGCTGGCCGAGAACGGCGCGAGCATCTACTGGGCCGGGCTGAACAAGGGCAAGCGGTCGATGACGGTCGACATGGCAGACCCCGACGCCCAGCGCACCGTGCAACGGCTGATCGCCTCGGCCGGTGTCTTCATCACCAACGTCACCGGACGGGACTGGCTCGGCTACCCGGCGCTGGCCCGGCTGCGCTCTGATCTGATCGCGCTGGAGGTGGTCGGGCGGGCCGACGGTGCGACGGGCGTCGACTACACCGTTAACGCCGCCACCGGTTTCCCGCTGGTCACCGGACCGACCGACGTCCACGGCCCGGTCAACCACGTGCTGCCGGCCTGGGACGTCAGCTGCGGGCTCTACGCGACGGTGGCCGTCCTGGCCGCCTTGCGTCGCCGCGACGCCACCGGTTCGGGAAGCAGGATCCGACTGCCTCTCGACGACGTGGCGCTGGCCACGGCGGCGAATCTGGGCTTTATCACCGAGCCGATGATCACCGGCCGGCAGCGGCCGCGCCTGGGCAACGCGATCTTCGGGCAGTACGGTCACGACTTCACCAGCGCCGACGGGGTGGGGTTCATGGTGGTCGCGCTGACTCCGCGACACCTGCGCGATCTGGCGACGGTGACCGGCACGACCGGCGCCGTCGCGGCGCTCGAGGAGGAACTCGGCGCCGACTTCGACGACGAGGGCCAGCGATACGCCCGTCGCGACGCGCTCAACGGGGTGTTCGCCGACTGGTTCGGTACCCACTCCGCCGCCGAGATCGCCGACGCGCTGGCGCCGGCCTCGGTGCTGTGGGAGCGCTACCGCAGCTTCGCCGAGGTGGCGGACAGCGACCGGGTTCGGGCCAACCCGCTGTTCTGCGCGCTGGACCAGCCGGGGATCGGGACCTACCTGGCGCCGGGCCTGCCGATGTCGGTCGACGGGCTGCATACCGCCCCCGCCCCGGCGCCGGTGCTGGGCGCGGACACCGAGGCGGTGCCCGCGGAGTGGCTCGGCGGATGAGCGCCACCCTGACCGAAGCGCTGGACCTCGCGGAGTCCGGTGCCGGAGGGTTTATCGGCCCGCCCAACGGCCCGGCGGGCAAGCGGGCCTACGGCGGTCTGCTGGCCGCCCAGGCGCTGGCCGCCGCATGCCGCACCGTCGGTGACGACCGGCTGCCGACGGCGGTTCACGTGCAGTTCCTGCGGGGCGCCGACGCCGGGCAGCCGGTGCGCTACGACGTCGAACGCCTTCACGACGGGCGCAGTTCGTCGTCCCGGCGGGTACTCGCCCGGCAGGACGACCGCCCGGCGGTCGCCGCGACGGTGCTCTTCGCCGTCCCCGCACCGGGTCCCGGGCACGCCGACCGCTGCGCGATCACCGACGATCCCGGGGAACTGCCCCGCACCGGGCCCGTCGGCCCCGCCCCCTCACTCCCGGCCGGCGAGGTCGACATCAGGATCCGCGACGAGCATTGCGCCACGACCGGATTCCTCCGGCGGATGTGGTGGCGGGTCACCGCACCGCTGGCCGACGACCCGGTGCTGCACGCCTGCCTGACGCTCTACGTCACCGACATCTACGGGGTGGACCCTATCCTCGCGGTGCACGGCCACTCGATGACCGACCGCAGCCACCACGCCGCCACCACCGACTCCTCGACGTGGTTTCACCGGCCGGTCCGGGCCGACGCGTGGAACCTGATGGAGTCGGTCTCGCCGGCCGCCGCCCACGGGCGGGGCGTGATGACCGCGGGTCTGTTCGACGCCGGTGGGGTTCGGGTGGCCACGATGGTGCACGAGGGCCAGGCGGTGGCCCGGGTGGCGCCGGACGGGTGAGGCCCGAGGACGCGCTGCGGGCGCCCTGATTCCCCGCAGCGCGCTGGGTTCAGTGCTGGGCGACCTCGTGTTCGAGCAGTTCGGCGAGCCGGGCCTGCGCGGCGGCGCGACGGGTGGGGAGGTGCGCTGAGGGGAAGGGGGTGTCCACCGGGTCGTACTCCCTCAGCGTGCGACGCGCCACCGTGAGCTTGTGCACCTCGGTCGGGCCGTCGGCGATCGCCAGGGATTGCGCGGCCACCAGCATTTTGACGAACGGCATCTCGTCGGACACCCCGAGCGAACCGTGCAGTTGCATCGCACGCATCACCACGTCGTGCAGCACGGAGGGCATCGCCACCTTCACCGCGGCGATGTCGCGGCGCACCTTCTGGTAGTCGTGGTATTTGTCGATCTTCCAGGCGGTGCGCAGCACCAGCAGCCGGAACTGCTCGATCTGGATCCAGCTGTCCGCGATCTTCTCACTCGTCATCTGGAAGTCGCCGAGCGGTCCGTGGCGGGTCTGGCGCGAGACGGCACGCTCGCACATCATGTCGAAAGCCTTGCGTGCCATCGCGATCGTGCGCATGGCGTGGTGCACCCGTCCCCCGCCCAGGCGGGTCTGGGCGATCGCGAACGCCTGGCCCTCGCCACCGAGGATGTGGTCGGCAGGAACCCGCACGTCGGTGTAGCGGACGTAGCCGTGTGAGGCGTGCTCCTTGGACTCCCCGCCCACCCCGACGTTGCGGATGATCTCGATCCCGGGTGTCTCGGCCGGCACGATGAACAGCGACATCTTCTGGTGTGTGCGCGCCTCGGGGTTGGTCACCGCCATCACGATGAAGAACGACGCGAAGCGGGCATTGGAGGAGAACCACTTCTCCCCGTTGATCACCCAGTGATCGCCGTCGCGCACCGCACTGGTGGTGAACAGGCCCGGATCTGATCCGCCCTGAGGTTCGGTCATCGAATAGCACGATGAGATCTCCCCGTCGAGCAATGGCTGCAGATACCGCTGCTTCTGTTCCTCGGTGCCGAACATGGCGATGATCTCGGCGTTGCCCGAATCTGGCGCCTGCGAGCCGAATACTGAAGGCGCCCAACGGGATCGGCCAACGATCTCATTGAGCAGCGCCAGCTTGACCTGGCCGTAACCCTGACCGCCGAGCTCGGGGCTCAGGTGCGCCGCCCACAGGCCGGCGTCCTTGACCCGCTGCTGCAGCGGCCGGAGCACCCGCATCAGATCGGGATTCCGCTTGTCGTAGGGGTCCAGCGGCGCGAGGTCCAGCGGTTCGAGCTCCTCGGCCATGAACTGTTCGACCCAGTCGAGTCTGCGTTGGTAGTCCGGATCGGTCTCAAAGTCCCACATCAGTTCCGAGTCCTCCAGTTCAGGGAATCACCACGGCCCGGCCGGTGACCCGGCCGTCCCGCAGGTCGCGGTAGGCCTGCACGCCATGGTCCAGCGAGTACACCGTGCTCTCGGCGCTGATCTGGCCGGTGGCGGCCAGCGCCAGCAGTTCGGCGAGCTCCGGGCGGCTGCCCCAGTAGGTGGTGGCGATGCTGACCTCGTAGGGCTGGGAGAAGAACCCCAGCGGGACCTCGCCGCCTCCGATCCCGACGACGGTGACATCGCCCATGACTCGGGCCACCGCGCGGGCGAGTTCGAGGGTCTCGGTGGTTCCGACGAAGTCGATCACCACGTCGGCGCCGCGGCCGCCGGTGAGCTCGCGGATGACGTGCGCGGCGTTCGCATCGGAGACCACCGCTTCATGAGCGCCGACCTTGCGCGCCAGGTCCAGCGCCTCGGGCTTGATGTCGACCGCGACGACCCGGGCGGCGGTGGTGGCACGCGCGATCTGGACGCCGATATGGCCCAGTCCGCCCACGCCGATCAGCACCGCGGTGGCGTCGGGCGTCAACTTGGGCCAGGAGCGGCGAATCGCGTGATAGGGCGTCAGCCCGGCGTCGGTGAGCGGGGCGGCGGTCAACGGCGACAGCCCCTCGGGCAGGCTCACCAGGTGCCGCTGGTCGGGCACCAGCACGAAGTCGGCCATCCCGCCGTCGAGTCCCAGTCCGCCGCCGCCGACCAGCGCCGGCCGCTCGCAGTAGTTCTCGATGCCCACCGCGCATCGGGCGCAGCCTCCGCAGCCCCAGGCGCCGTAGACCGCCACGGGGTCGCCCTCGCTCAGACCGGTGACCCCCGAACCCAGCGCGTGAACCCAGCCCGCGGTCTCATGACCCAGCGTCATCGGCATGCTCCAGACCGCGGAGGCGTCGAGTTCGTAGAGCACGTGCAGATCGGAGTGGCAGGCGCCGGCCGCGCCGACCTTGACCACCACCTCACCGGGCCCGGGCTTCGGCTCGGGGATCTCCGCCAACTCCGGTTCCCGCCCGAACGACACCATCTGCAATGCCCGCATGCCGAATCCTCCTCGTCGCCCCCGGACCTCGATTACAGCGGGTTCACCCGGGCCACGCTAGCCTCGGTCGCCATGGGCATCGACGTGGGGCCCGCGCGGCGCCGCGACATCACCGGCCTTGCGGCGGTGCTGGGCCGCGCCTTCCACGACGATCCGGTGATGAGCTGGCTGTTCACCGCGCCGGATCGCCGCCGCGCCGGCCTTCCCCGGTTCTTCGCGGCGTTGACCCGCCATCACCTGCTGGCCGCCGGCGGGGTGCAGGTGGCCGCGGGCGAGGGCGGCATCGGCGCCGCCGCTCTGTGGGCTCCGCCGGGGCGCTGGCAGGAGACCCCGCGTGAGCAGGCGGCCATGGCTCCCGCCGTGCTGCGCGCGTTTCGCGGCCGGCTTGGCGCCGCCCGGGAGCTGGCCGAGCGGATGAAGGGCGTGCACCCCGAGGAGCCGCACTGGTACCTGGCGGTGATCGGCAGCGATCCCGAAGTGCGTGGCGCGGGATTCGGCCGGGCGCTGATGGAGGCGGGGCTGCAACGCTGCGACGCCGAGGGTGCCCCGGCCTATCTGGAGTCGAGCAACCCCGAGAACATCGGCTACTACCACCGATTCGGATTCGACGTCATCGGGGAGATCGCCGCGCCGAGCGGGGGACCGGCGCTGTGGCCGATGTGGCGTCCGTCGCGGTGACCGCCAGGCCGGCCCGCGACTGTGCGGGCCGATACCGTTCGAGCGGCGTGTCGCGGGCGAAACCGCACGGTCGCGGGCGAACTCAGCGGAAGACGAAGTCTGTCGGATCAGGGGAGCGGGTCCAGGTCCAGTAGTCGACCAGCCGCCACGGGCTCAGCGAGTGCACGAGTCCGTTGCGGTCCTTGTAGAAGCTGTGGGTGATCGACGGCTGCGACCACACCATGGTGCGCAGTTCGGCCTGGCTGCGTTCGTACCAGTCGTCGCAGGCCTCGCGGCGGGGCTCCATCGCGCCGGCGCCCCGGGCCAGCAGGGCGTCGATGCAGCCCATGATGTAGCGCATCTGGCACTCGGAGTGGAAGATCAGGCTGCCGCCGCTGGCGAGGTTGGTGCCGGGCCCGTACATGCAGAAGAAGTTCGGGAAGCCCGGCACCGTGATGCCGAGGTAGGCCGACGGACGCTCGCCCCACGCCTCGTGCAGGCCGATGCCGCCACGGCCCCGCACGTCCAGTGAGCCCAGGAAGTCGTTGACCCGGAATCCGGTGGCATAGATCAGAACCTCGGCCCGGTGTCGCCGGCCGTCGGCGCCCACCACCGCGTCGGCCTCGATGCGGTCCACTCCGCAGCGGACCAGTTCGACGTTGTCGCGGCGCAGGGTCCGCAGCCAGCTGCCGTTGTCCTGCAGGGTGCGTTTGCCGGTGGCCGGGTAATCGGGGAGCACCTTCGCGGCCAGGTCCGCGTCGCCGCCGAGCTGTCCGGTGATCCACTCGGTGAACATGATTCGCGCCAGATCGTTGGCGGCGCTGACCGACTGCTGCTGGTCGGGCCACTGCGGGTCCACCCTGGCCGCGGCCAGGCCGGTGTCGCAGCCCGGCCAGAAGACCAGGAACCGGAACCACCGCCCGTAGAAGGGGAGGTGGCGCAGCGCCCACTGCGCGCCCGCCCCGACCGCGGCGTGGTAGTTCGGGTTGGGGAACATCCACTGGGCGCTGCGCTGAAAGATCGTCAGCCGCCCGACCGACTCGGCGATCGCCGGCGCGACCTGGAAGCCGCTGGCGCCCGCGCCGATCATCACCACGTCGCGGCCGTGAAGGTCGACGCCGTGGTCCCAGCGCGCGGTGTGGAACGCCGGACCCGCGAAGTCGTCGGCACCGGGCAGGTCGGGGATCAACGGCTGGTTGAGCTGGCCGACGGCGCTGATCACCGCGTTGGCCCGCAGGGTCCGGCGGTTGCCCGCCGCGTCGCGGGTGCCGACCGACCAGCACGAGTCCCGCTCGTCCCAGGCAGCATCGGTGACCGTGGTCTGCAACCGGATGTGCCCGGCCAGGCCGTGGCGGTCCACGACGTCGTCGAAGTAGGCCTGCAGTTCCGGTTGCCGGGCGAAAAACTCCGACCACTGCCGGGGCTCGAAGCTGTAGCAGTAGAAATGGTTGCCGACATCCACCCGCGCGCCCGGGTAGGTGTTCTCCCACCACGTCCCGCCGACGCCGGCGTTCTTCTCCACGACGGTGAACCCGATCCCGGCCTGCTTGAGCCGGATGGCGGCCAACAGGCCCGACTGACCGGCGCCGATGACGATCACGCTGAACCGGTTGCGGGCCGACGGGTCCGATCGCAGCTCACCGGCGCGCGCGTCGCGGCCCTCGAGTCCCATCTCCTCGAGCATCATCGGCACGTACTCCGCGCCCACCTCGCCGCCGACGATCCACGCCATCATCTCCCCGATCAGCTCGGGGTCGAGGGGCTCCGGTTCGGGGCAGCCCCGATCCCGGTAGTCCGCGATGATCCCCAGTGCCAGTTCGCGGGCCGCGGCCAGGTCCTGCTCGGAGAGGAACCCCTGCACCTCGTTGAGGAAGATCCCGGCCGGGCGAACCGGACCGTGCAGGATCGCCCGCCGTGCCGCCGCGTCGTCGGTCATGTGCACGCACGACATCAGCAGCGCCGGCACCGACACGTCGGCCAGTGCGGCCGCGATCTGCTCGTCGGAGTCGGTGAAGGGCTCGCCGGCGTAGGGGTTGGGCATCAGGGCGCCACCAGGATCCGGATCGGGTTGCCGTCGGCGTGCTCGAGTGCCGCGATGCCCTCGGCGACCTCCTCCAGGGCGATGACCCGGCTGATCGAGCGGGACAGGTCCAGCCGGCCCAGCGACACCAGTCTGGCCAGCGTCTCGATGTCGGCGTTCCGGTACCCCAGGTGCCCCAGGACCTGGCGCCGGGTCAGACCGAACATCGACGTCGGACCCACCGTCGGGCACTGGTCGCTCATGCCCACCCCCACCAGCCGGCCGCCGGCGGTCAGGGCGTCCAGGGCCTGCTCGAACGTGGACTTCAGCCCGACCGCGTCGAACGCGACGTCGAGTCTCCGGCCGTGGGTCACCTCGCCGATCCTCGCCATCAGGCCGGGGTCGGCGGAGTCGAACGCGTGGTCGGCGCCGAGTTCGACGGCCCGGTCGCGCACCGCCGGGTTGATGTCGACGGCGATGATGGGCGCGGCGCCCGCCAGCCGGGCCAGTTGCACGATGTGGGTGCCGAGCCCGCCGACGCCCCACACCCCGACGGATTCCCCGATGACCACCTTCCCGGTGCGCATCACGGCGCCGAACGGGGTGGACACCGCGTCGGCCAGGATCGCCGCCTGATCGAGGGGAACGTTGTCGGGCACCCGGGTCAGGCCCGCCGCCTGGGCGACGGTGTACTCGGCCCAGGCGCCGTCGTAGGCGAAGGCCATCAGTTGCATGCGCAGGCAGTCGCCCGCCTCGCCGCGGCGGCAGTTCGGGCAGTCCCCGCACGGCCGGCCGGCTGCGACCACCACGCGGTCGCCCTCCGACCAGCCGGTGACGCCGGCCCCGAGCGCGGCGATGGTTCCGGAGGCCTCGTGGCCCTGGGTGACCACCGGCCGCTGGGCCGGGAAGGTGCCGTTGATCAGGCTGACGTCGGAGTGGCAGATGCCGCAGAAGGCCACTTTGACCAGGACTTCCCCTGGTCCGGGTGTGGGGATCGGCACGTCCTCGACCGCGACGGTTCTGGTGTCGGCGTGAAATCGTTCGGCGCGCATCGTCGGACCCATGTGCCCATCAAAGCGCATTACCCTGGCCGGCATGTGGCCTCGCCAGCGCGACGGCATCACCTGCGGACCCAGTGTCGCGGTGATGGCCGGGACACTGCTCGACGCCGAGTACCGCAGAGGTCTCGACGGCGCGGACGCCCAGCGCTGGTTCCACGACGAGCAAGGCCGGGTGCACCGGTCGGTGAACATGGTCTGGCCCAGGGCGCTGGGCACCACCCCGGCCGGGATGGCACGGGCCCTGAGCGCCCACGGCACCCGCTATCACTGGCGGCCGGCCACCGCCGGGTCGATCGGCCGGGTGTGCGCGGCGCTCGCGGCGGGTGCGCCGGTGGCCATGCTGATCGGCTCGGCCATCCCGCGCCACTGGGTGCTGCTGACCGAGATCGACGGCTCCGCGCTGCGCTGCTACGAGCCGTCGTCGGGAACGCTGGTATGGCTCAGCGTCGACGACATCAGCCGGGCCCGCCTGGGGCGGCTGGGGTTTCCCCGCGCCTTCGCTTTCGTGCTGCCGGAGCGCTGAGGCTCCCCGGCACGCCCCAGCGGGGACATCGGCGAACCGGGTCCGTACTCGGCGGCCGTGCGCAGCACGAACTCACCGAGCCGCCGCGCCCCGCCGGCGGGG
>CAYXOM010000463.1:0-4184 GCA_964466565.1 uncultured Mycobacterium sp. | reverse complement strand
TGGTTTCAGGGAGGGGCGTGCAGCGGCAACACCATGTCGTTCCTCAACGCCGAGGAGCCCAACGTCGTCGACCTGATCGTCGACTTCGGCCTGGACCTGATCTGGCACCCCTCCCTGGGCCTGGAACTGGGCAACAACGCCCAGAAGCTGTTCTGGGACTGCGCCTGCGGCGATCGCCCGCTGGACATCTTCGTCTTCGAGGGCACCGTCATCGAGGCCCCCGACGGCACCGGCCGGATGGACATGTTCTCCGACCGCCCGATGAAGGACTGGGTCACCGACCTGGCCGCCCAGGCCCAGATCGTTGTCGCCATCGGTGACTGCGCCTGCTGGGGCGGCATCCCGGCGATGGAGCCCAACCCGTCGGCCTCGACCGGCCTGCAGTTCCACAAGCGGGACAAGGGCGGGTTCCTGGGGCCGAACTTCCGCTCCAAGATGGGGCTGCCGGTGATCAACATCCCGGGCTGCCCGGCGCACCCGGACTGGATCACCCAGATCATCGTGGCGCTGGCCACCGGCCGGGCCGGCGACATCGCCCTCGACGAGTTGCAGCGCCCGGAGACGTTCTTCAAGACGTTCACCCAGACCGGGTGCACGCGCGTGCAGTTCTACGAGTACAAGCAGTCCACCATGTCCTTCGGCGAGGGCACCCGCACCGGCTGCCTGTTCTACGAGTTCGGCTGCCGCGGCCCGATGACCCACTCGCCGTGCAACCGGATCCTGTGGAACCGCCAGTCCTCCAAGACCCGGGCCGGCATGCCCTGCCTGGGCTGCACCGAGCCGGAGTTCCCGTTCTTCGACCTCGCCCCGGGCACGCTGTTCAAGACCCAGAAGGTCGCCGGGGTGATCCCCAAGGAAGTGGGCACCGGCGCCCGGAAGCTGTCCTACATGGCGCACGCCGCCGCGGCCCGGCTGGCCGCGCCGAAGTGGTCCAAAGAGGACATGTTCGTGGTCTAGGCCCGCCCCGTCCCGCCACCCGAGAACCGCTTGAGGAGATCCCCACATGACTTCGCTCGATCTGCACGTCAGCCCACTGGGCCGGGTCGAGGGCGACCTCGACGTCCGGGTCACCATCGACGACGGCGTGGTCACCTCGGCCTGGACCGAGGCGGCGATGTTCCGCGGCTTCGAGATCATCCTGCGCGGCAAGGATCCGCAGGCCGGCCTGGTGGTCACGCCCCGCATCTGCGGCATCTGCGGCGGCAGCCACCTCTACAAGTCCGCCTACGCGCTGGACACCGCGTGGCGCACCCACCTGCCGCCGAACGCCACCCTGGTGCGCAACATCGCGCAGGCCTGCGAGACGCTGCAGTCGATTCCGCGCTACTTCTACGCCTTGTTCGCCATCGACCTGACGAACAAGAACTACGCCAAGTCCGCCCTCTACGACGAGGCCGTGCGCCGCTTCGCCCCCTACGTCGGCACCTCCTACCAGAAGGGTGTGGTGCTGTCGAACAAGCCGGTCGAGGTCTACGCCATCTTCGGCGGGCAGTGGCCGCACTCCAGCTTCATGGTCCCCGGCGGGGTGATGGGTGCGCCGAGCCTGTCCGACGTCACCCGCTCGATCGCGATCCTGGAGAACTGGAAGGACAACTGGCTCGAGGGCATGTGGCTGGGCGGCAGTGTGGACCGCTGGCTGGAGAACAAGACCTGGGACGACGTGCTCGCCTGGGTCAACGAGAACGAGTCGCATTACAACAGTGACTGCGGCTTCTTCATCCGGTACTGCATGGACATCGGCCTGGACAACTACGGCGCCGGGGTCGGCAACTACATCGCCACCGGCACCTACTTCGATCCGCAGCAGTACGAGCGCCCGACCATCGAGGGCCGCAACGGCGCGCTGATCGGCCGCGGCGGGATCTACGCCGACGGCCAGTACTTCGAGTTCGATCAGGCCAACGTGCGCGAGGACGTCACGCACTCGTTCTACGAGGGCACCCGGGCGCTGCACCCGTTCGAGGGGGAGACCATCCCGGTGGACCCGGAGAAGGGCAAGGCGCAGGGCAAGTACAGCTGGGCCAAGTCGCCCCGCTACGAGGTCGGCGATCTCGGCGCGATCCCGCTGGAGGCCGGCCCGCTGGCCCGCCGGATGGCCGCCGCCGGGCCCAACGCCGGCCCGCACCAGGACAACGACCCGCTCTTCGGGGACATCTTCGCCAAGATCGGGCCGAGCGTGATGGTGCGCCAGCTCGCCCGCATGCACGAGGGGCCCAAGTACTACAAGTGGGTGCGGTCCTGGCTCGACCAGCTCGACCTCAAGGAGAGCTTCTACACCAAGCCCACCGAGCACGCCGAGGGCAAGGGGTTCGGCTCCACCGAGGCCGCCCGCGGCTCGCTGAGCGACTGGATCGTCATCGAGGACAGCAAGATCAAGAACTACCAGGTGGTCACGCCCACCGCGTGGAACATCGGCCCGCGCGACGGGAGTGAGCAACTCGGCCCGATCGAGCGGGCGCTGGTCGGCTCGCCCATCGCGGCCCCCGACGACCCGGTCGAACTCGGGCACGTCGCGCGCAGCTTCGACTCCTGCCTGGTCTGCACGGTGCACGCCTACGACGGCAAGACCGGCAGGGAGCTGTCGAAGTTCGTCATCAACGGAATGGTGTGACCCCGAAGGCCGTGCCGGACGAGGACAGCGCCGATATCGACCCGCCGCCCTACGCGGTGCTGGTGGTCGGCTGCGGGAACCTGCTGCGCGGCGACGACGGCGTCGGCCCGGTGCTGGTGCGCCACCTGTGGGACCGCGGCGTGCCCGACGGGGCCCGGCTGGTCGACGGCGGCACCGCCGGGATGGACGTCGCCTTCCAGATGCGCGGCGCGCAGCGGGTGGTGATCGTCGACGCCGCGGTGACCGGCGCCGCGCCCGGGACGGTCTACCGGGTGCCCGGCGCCGAGCTCGACGAACTGCCGCCGCTGCAGGGCCTGCACACCCATTCGTTCCGGTGGGACCACGCTATCCCGTTCGCCCGCTGGGCACTCGGCGACGACTGCCCTACCGACGTGACCGTGTTCCTCATCGAGGCCGCCGCCGTCGAGTTGGGCACCGACCTCTCCGAGCCGGTGCAGGCGGCCATGGAGCGGGTGATCGAGCTGATCGAGCGCGACTTCTTCGCGCCGCTGCGGCCGGCGGCGCAGCCCTCGGCCACCGTCGAGATCACCGGCGACGGCTACCTGCGACTCGACGCCGGCCTGGCGGCCAGCCGGTTTCCCTCCGATGCGGTGGCTGCGGTGCACCGGGACGGCGTCCTGTGGCTGATCCCGCTGCGCGGCCCGAGCGCCGGCGGACTGCTGCTCAAACAGCGCAACCCGGCCGGCGACCGGGCGGCGCTCGTCCGCGATGTGATCGGAGACGGTGTCCCGGCCGGAGTCCGTGCGGCATTCTGGGACGATGCGGCCAGGGCGTTGCGGATCCCGCTGGAGACCGGGTAGCGGGGGTGCGGTGCGATGACCTTCGAGACCCCCGCCGGCCGCCCGCGCGCCACGTCGGTCGACGAGGCCCTCGACGTGCAGACGGTCGTGGTCGAGGAGCGGGGCCGCTGGGCGGTGGAGATCGTGGTGGTCTTCGCCGACGGGGTGGTGCGCAAGCGGATCGACACTCACGCCACCCGCGCCCGCGCCGAGCTGTCGGCCGGGCTGATCAAGCGGGCCGCCGAGCGCGACATCGGCCCGGGGCCGGTCAACGGTCACCGGTGAGAGGAGAGCTGAGCAGGTGACCGCAGTCGATTCGGTGGTCCCGGACCTGGCGACGCGCCCGCAGCCGCTGGGTGCCTTCCCGCTGCCGCTGGGCTACCTGCTGATCCCGGCCGGCCCGGAGACCGAGGCGGCGCGGCTGGCGCTGCTCGCCGGGGAGGTGCCCGACTGGCCGGCCTCGCTGCGGGCCCACGAACTGGCGCTCGCCGGGGACCGCGAGGGTGCGCTCGCCGCGCTCACCGGAGACGACCCGGTCAGCCGCTACAACCGCTTCGTCATGGACCAGGACGGGGTCGACGACGCCGCTGCCAACGAACTGCGTTCGGCGCTCGGGGAATTCGGGGTCCTCCTCGACGTGGTGCGCTACGCCACCGGCCGCACCGAGGACGTCCCGGAGATCGGCGGGGCGACCGGCGAGCTCGCGGCGGTGGTCGGTTCGGCGCGGGCCAGTGCGGCGTTGCAGGCCGGTGATGCCGCCGGCGCGCTGGCCG
>CAYXOM010000462.1:0-3381 GCA_964466565.1 uncultured Mycobacterium sp. | reverse complement strand
TGCACGGTGGCGGTCGGGATGATGCTGCGGCGGGCGAGCACGCAGGGCACCGCGGTCAGCTTCGTCGTGGTGGCCGCCCTGGTGACCGGTGCGCTGCTGCTGGGCTGGCGCGCCGCGGCCCGGGCGCTGGCCCGGCGCGCCCGCGCGCAGCGCCCCTAGGGAGCCTCGTCAGCGATATCGGTGTCGGTCCCGCAGCGGGCGCGCAGGTCGACCAGGGGTTGGCGGATCGCCCTCATCTCGTCGCGCACCCGCGGGTTGGCGTCGAGGTAGCCGAGGATCTCGATGCGCATCGCGTCGCCGGGCGCCCCCTCCAGGCCGGTGAAGAAGGCGTTGACGTCCGGATGGGTGTAGAGGTACGCCGACGTCGCCGCGGAGACGCCCGCGGCCACCGCGGCGATGTCGGCGGCGGTGCAGTTGGGCGGGGTTGCCGAGGCCGCCGGGGGCGGGCCGACGATGACCGCGGCCAGGGCACCCGGTACCGCGAGCACACCGAGTACGCGGCGCGGCGGGAACCGGCGCCACGCTGTGAACGCCGTCGTCTCCATCAACTGGATCAACTCCTCGGTTCGGGGCGCGATGGAATCGCCTCATCCTAGGCCAGTGCGACTCCCGGGGTGCGGCGGCGGGGGTAGGCTCGTCCTGCTCGTGATGTGATTCCCGGGAGACCACCATCCAGCAGTTCATGATGCGCCTGAGCGCAAGCCTGCGCAGACGTCGCCGGCTGGTCTTCGCCTGCTGGCTTCTGGCGCTGCTGCCCGCGGTGCTCCTGACGGTGACCCACAACGACAAGCTCACCGGAGGGGGCTTCGAGGTCGCCGGTTCCCAGTCGTTGCAGGTTCAGTACGAGCTGGAGGACCACTTCCCCGAGCAGGGCGCCTCCCCGCTGGCGCTGGTCGCCGCACCGCGTGCCGACGCCACCTACGCCGACATGGCCGTGGCGGTGGAGGCCCTCACGCAGGCCGCCGCCACCGTGCCCAGCCTCAGTGTGGTGACCGACCCGCTGCAGCCGCCGCCCGCGCCGGACCGGCCCTATGTCGTGGCACTGCGGCTGGACTTCGACAACACCGGCGCGGTGGACGTCGCCCGGCAGTTGCGCAGCCGGATCGGGATCGACGGCGACCGGCCGGGCGAGATCGACAACGGCCGGGTGCGCCTGTACGTGATCGGCCAGGGCGCGCTGGGGGCGGCCGCGGCGACCAGCACCC
Organism: uncultured Mycobacterium sp.; assembly: GCA_964466565.1. Lineage (GTDB taxonomy): Bacteria > Actinomycetota > Actinomycetes > Mycobacteriales > Mycobacteriaceae > Mycobacterium. Next base: position 2,176 of record CAYXOM010000462.1, on the reverse strand, counting down.
GCGATGACATCGCCGCCGCGGAGCGGTGGAATCTGCCGGTGGTCCTGATGATCCTGCTGGCGGTGTTCGGGTCGCTGGCCGCCGCTGCGGTGCCGCTGCTCTTCGCGCTCTGCACTGTCGTGGTCACCATGGGCGCGGTCTACCTGCTGTCGACCCTGACCACGATGTCGGTGTTCGTCACCTCCACGGTGTCGATGTTCGGCATCGCGCTGGCGGTGGACTACTCGCTGTTCATCCTGATGCGCTACCGGGAGGAACTGCGGGCCGGGCGCACGCGGGACGAGGCCACCGACGCCGCGATGTCCACCTCCGGCCTGGCGGTGGTGCTCTCCGGGCTGACCGTGATCGCCTCCCTCACCGGCATCTACCTGATCGACACCCCGGTGCTGTGGTCGATGGCCACCGGCGCCATCCTCGCGGTGACCATCTCGGTGCTCACCGCCACCACGCTGACCCCGGCGGTGCTGGCCACCTTCGGCCGGGCGATCGCCCGGCACTCGTCGCTGCTGCGGTGGTCGCCGGCCGCCCGGGCCGGGACGTCGGGTTTCTGGGAGCGCTGGGTCACCGGGGTGATGCGCAAGCCGTGGCTGTCGGCGGCGGCGGCCACCGTGGCGCTGCTGCTGCTGGCCGCGCCCGCCTTCTCGATGGTGCTCGGCAACAGCCTGCAGCGGCAGTTCCCGTCCTCCCACGAGATCCGGGGCGGGGTCGCGGCAGCCGCCCAGGCGCTCGGGCCCGGTGCGCTGGGACCGGTGCGGATCCTGGTCACGTTTCCCGACGGCGGCGCCTCGGATCCGGCCAACGCCGGCCCGCTCGAGGCCCTGAACAGAGAGGCGCGCCGGGAGATCAACATCGTCTCGGTCTCACCCCCGGTGTTCTCCGACGACAACCGCAGCGCGCTGCTGTCGGCGGTGCTCACGGTCGACCCCGAGGACCTGCGGGCCCGCGAGACCGTCGACCGGCTGCGGGCCACCCTGCCCGCACTGCCCGAAACCGCCGCGGTACAGATCGACGTCGGCGGGCCCACTGCGCTGATCAAGGACTTCGACGACCGGGTGGCCCACACCCAGCTGCTGGTCTTCGGCTTCGTGTCGCTGGTCGCCTTCGTGATGCTGTTGATCTCGGTCCGGTCGGTGGTACTCGCCCTCAAGGGCGTGCTGATGACGGTGCTGTCGGTGGGCGCCGCCTACGGGAGCCTGGTCATCGTGTTCCAGTGGGGATGGCTGAGCCGGCTCGGGTTCGAACCGATCAGTTCGATCGACAGCACGATTCCGCCCCTGGTGCTCGCGATGACCTTCGGCTTGTCGATGGACTACGAGATCTTCCTGCTGAGCCGGATCCGGGAGCGCTACCTGCAGTCCGGGGACACCCGCGACGCGGTGACCTACGGGGTGTCCACCTGCGCCCGGACGATCACCAGCGCGGCTCTGATCATGATCGCGGTGTTCACCGGTTTCGCCTTCGCGGGGATGCCGCTGGTGGCCCAACTCGGGGTGGCCTGCGCGGTGGCGATCGCGGTCGACGCCACCGTGGTGCGGCTGGTGCTGGTGCCGGCTCTGATGGCGATGTTCGACCGCTGGAACTGGTGGTTGCCGGACTGGCTTGCGCGGCTGCTGCCGGCCGTCGACTTCGACCGGCAGTTGCCCCGCGCGCCCGGCGGGGACGTGGTGGTCCTGCCCGAACAGATCGCCGCCGCAGCGGTTCCGGCGGCCGACCTGCACGCCGTCCTCGCCGACGCCGGCCGGCTGCGGCGGATGGCGCCGCGCACCGTCGGCGTCCCCGACCCGCTGGCGCTGCGGGGCTCCGGGACCGTGCCGGCCGGCGCGGTCGGCCAGCAGGTCATGACACATCCGGTCACCCTGTGGCGCGCCCGCCTCGAGGTCGCCCTCGACGCGTTGGGCACCGGTGCCGCGGCGGCCCGGCGCAGCCCACTGGAGACGGTGACGGTGGCGCTGCCCGGCGGGGAGCGGGTGGCGATCCCGACCGCCGCCGAAGCCCTGCGCATGAAGGGCTACCTGGTGCTATACCGCAATATCCATCGCGACTACGCCGGGCTGGCCGACCTCGCCGACTCGGTGGGCGTCGACGACGCGGCGGCGGCGCTGGCCGGCATCGACGGCCACTACGACTCCGGTCATCCCCAGCCGCAGTGGATCGCCACCCAGCTGGTCCGCCGGCT
>CAYXOM010000461.1:0-7888 GCA_964466565.1 uncultured Mycobacterium sp. | reverse complement strand
CCGCCGCTGGAGCCGAACTCGGTCTTGAGGACGTCGAAGAAGCCGACGTCGAAGTAAGCGGTCTGGTCGGCCGGGCAGTAGAACGGCCCCACGTCACTGCTGGCCGGGCCGCAGCCGGTCTGCACGTCGCCCGAGAACAGCCGCACGTTGGGCCTCCGGTATCCGGGTAGCAGCTGCTCCCAGATTCCGTCCAGGGAGTTCCCGGTGGCGACCACCCGGCACTCTGCGTATTTGTTCGCGTCGGCCCCGGTCTTGCACTTGGACAGGTCGAAACCGGGCTGAGAGGACTGCGGGGCCATCGGTTGCTGGCTGATCACGGTGCCGGGGTCGACCCCGAGGAACAGCGCGAGCAAAATGATCGCGAGGCCGCCGAATCCGCCGCCCAGGGCGATGCCCCGACCCCGGCCGCCGCCGGTGGACCGGGTGGTGCTGGTGTCGATCCGCATACCTTCGTTGAAGGTCATCGGGGCTCCTCGGTCTCGTCGCTGCGCCGGGGCGCAGTCGCCCTGACCAGCTTGCCACAACGGCCGGTTGCCGGTGGCGGCCGCGGGCCGCGCGGGCGCGGTTCATAGACTTCAACGCGATCGGCGTCGACAACCCCGGTGTCATCTCCGGAGGAGAGGCAGGAGAGTTCAGTGCTGCGCAGTCATCCCGCCGGTTCGCTGCGGGCCGACGACGCGGGGGCAGAGGTCACCCTGGCCGGCTGGGTGGGCCGCCGCCGCGACCACGGCGGGGTGATCTTCATCGACCTGCGCGACTCCTCAGGGGTGGCCCAGGTGGTGTTCCGCGATGACCGCGTCCTGGCGCAGGCCCACCGGCTGCGGTCGGAGTTCTGCGTCGCGGTCGACGGCGTCGTCGAGATCCGGCCGGAGGGCAACGCCAACCCGGAGATCCCCACCGGCGAGATCGAGGTCAACGCGACCGCGCTGCGGGTGCTCGGGGACAGCGCGGCGCTGCCCTTCCAGCTCGACGAGCCGGCCGGGGAGGAGGCCCGGCTGCGGCACCGCTACCTCGACCTGCGCCGCCCCGGCGGCCCGGGCGACGCGCTGCGGCTGCGGTCGATGGCGAACGCCGCCGCCCGTTCGGTGCTCGACGCCCACGGCTTCGTCGAGATCGAGACACCGACTCTGACGCGCTCCACGCCGGAGGGAGCCCGCGACTTTCTGGTGCCGGCCCGTCTGCAGCCCGGCTGCTTTTATGCTCTGCCCCAGAGCCCCCAGCTGTTCAAGCAGCTGCTGATGGTCGGCGGCATGGAGCGCTACTACCAGATCGCCCGGTGCTACCGCGACGAGGATTTCCGGGCCGACCGGCAGCCGGAGTTCACCCAGCTCGACGTGGAGATGAGCTTCGTCGGAGCCGACGACGTGGTCGCGCTGTCCGAGCAGATCCTGGCCGCGCTGTGGGAGCTGATCGGCTACCGGCTGCCGCGCCCGATCCCGCGGATGAGCTACGCCGAGGCGATGCGACGCTTCGGTTCGGACAAGCCGGACCTGAGGTTCGGCCTCGAGCTGGTCGAATGCACCGAGTACTTCGCCGACACCGCGTTCCGCGTGTTCCAGGCGCCCTATGTCGGCGCCGTGGTGATGCCCGGCGGCGCCTCCCAGCCGCGCCGGACCCTCGACGGCTGGCAGGAGTGGGCCAGGCAGCGCGGCCACCGGGGCCTGGCCTACGTGCTGATCGGACCGGACGGGGAACTCAGTGGGCCGGTGGCCAAGAACCTCTCCGACGCCGAGCGCGCGGGGTTGGCGGCCCAGGTCGGGGCCGAGGCCGGCGACTGCGTGTTCTTCTCGGCCGGGCCGGCCAAGGCCTCGCGGGCGCTGTTGGGGGCGGCGCGCTCGGAGATCGCCCGCCGCCTCGATCTGATCGACCCCGGTGCGTGGGCCTTCGTCTGGATCGTCGATCCGCCCCTGTTCGAGCCGGCCGGCGACGCCGCCGCCGCCGGCGACGTCGCGGTGGGATCCGGGGCCTGGACGGCCGTGCACCACGCGTTCACCGCACCCAAGCCCGAGTACAAAGCTGCCCTCGACACCGATCCCGGCGCCGTGCTCGCCGACGCCTACGACATCGTGTGCAACGGCCACGAGATCGGCGGCGGTTCGGTCCGCATCCACCGCCGCGATATCCAGGAGAAGGTCTTCGCGGTGATGGGCATCGCACCCGCTGAGGCCGCCGAGAAGTTCGGGTTCCTGCTGGAGGCCTTCACCTTCGGCGCACCGCCGCACGGCGGCATCGCCTTCGGCTGGGACAGGATCGTCGCGCTGCTGTTCGGGGCGGAGTCGATCCGCGACGTCATCGCCTTCCCCAAGTCCGGCGGCGGCGTCGACCCGCTGACCGATGCCCCGACCCCGATCAGCGCCCAGCAGCGCCTCGAGTCGGGCATGGACGCCGAACCGGCGGTGCCGGATCGCGCCTAGCATGGCGGCCGTGGACAACACGCTCGACTACATGGACCAGGCCTCGTTCCTGGGCCTTCGGGCGCTCGGTCACGGACCGGTGATCCAGTTCACCTGGGTTTACCGACATCGGGTGGATCTGGACGCGCTGCATCGCTTCCACCGTGACCTCGGGCGGGGTCTGCTCGGGCGCAGAGTCGAGCGCTCCGCCCTGCCGTTCGGCCGCCACCGCTGGGTCGCCGACTGCGGCCCGGACATCGAGATCGCCCGCACCCGCCGGCCCGCCGCCGGGATCCCGGACTGGGCTGACGAGCAGATCGTCCGCCGGATCGATCCGGAGCACGGTCCGTCCTGGCGGCTGGCCGTCCAGCCGTTGACGGAGGGGGGCGCCGGGGTGACGCTGGTGGCCTCGCACACCGTCGTCGACGGGGTCGGGATGAGCGTCGCCGTCGCCGATGCGGTCGAAGGGCGCGACCGGCGGCTCGGCTATCCGGCGGCCGGGTCGCGCACGCGGTGGCAAGCCATCCGGGAAGACGCCCGCCAGGTCGTGCGCAGCGTGCCGGAGGTGGCTGGATCGGTGATCGGGGCCGCCCATCTGGCCCGCGGAAAGCGGGACGACATCGGTCCACGCACCACCGCCCCGGCGGAGGCCGGACCCGGTCCGGTGCTGCGGATCCCGTCGGTCACGGTCCACGTCGACACCGACGAGTGGGACCACCGGGGGGCGGCGCTGGGAGGCACGAGCAACTCGCTGGTCATCGGGTTCGCCACCCGGCTGGCCCACCATCTCGGCTGGGTTCGGGAGGCGGGCTCGGTGGCGGTGTCGATGCCGGTCAACGAACGAGGGCCCGGAGACACCCGGGGCAACGCGCTGACCGCCGTCTCGCTGACGACCGATCCCGAGGTCGTCCTCGGCGATCTCTCCGGCGTGCGGGCCGCGATGAAGGCGGCGCTATCCGGACTCGGCGAGACCCGCGACGAACTGCTGGCCCCGCTGCCGCTGACCCCGCTGGTGCCCCGGGCGCTGGCGCGCCGGCTCGAGGGGATGGTCCTCCGGGTGAAAGAGGTCGGCTGCTCCAACATCGGCGATCTCGATCCGGCGATCAACCGGCCCGACGGCACCGACGCGGAGTCGTTCGCGATCCGGATGGGCGAAAATCTCACCGCCGCCCAGCGGCGCCAGGCCGGCGGCGTGTTCTTCCCGGTGGTTTCCGGCCGGGTGCACGGCCGGCTGTTTGTCAGTATCGGCTTCGCCGACGCCACGGGGTCCAACACCCGCGCTGAGCTGGCCGCCGTGGCCCAGCGCGCCCTCGAGGACTTCGGGCTTCGCGGCGACGTCGAGTAGGCCGCCGCAGCTCGGGGGCGGTTCACCGCTCTCACTCCTTAGCCCTACTATGTACTCGTGACGGTGGACAGCACGGTAGGAGGAGCCCGCCGGCGGCGCCGGACCCCGGGCTCCTGGCTGGTGCGCTTCCTGCGCCGGGCCTGGATGCCGCTGGTCATCGTTATCGTGCTGGTGATCGCGGCCTTCACCGTCGACCGCCTGCAGGGTGTCTTCGGCCGGACAGAGATCACCCGCGCGGGCAGCGGGCTTGCCCAGGATCCCGAGCCGTTCAATCCCAAGGCGGTCACCTACGAGATCTTCGGACCGCCCGGGACCGTCGCCACGATCAACTACCTCGACCTCGACGCGCAGCCGCAGATCGCACGGGACGTCCCGCTGCCCTGGTCGCTGACCCTGACCACCACCGCACCGGCGGCCGCGGCCAACATCGTGGCGCAGGGCAACAGCAGCACCATCGGCTGCCGGATCGTCGTCGACGGCGAGCTGAAGGACGAGAGGACCTCGACCGGAGTCAACGCCCAGACGTTCTGCCTGGTCAAGTCCGGATGATCACGCTGTCGGCCCGGCGCGGCCGGTCGCGTCACCAGGGCCCGCGGATACGCCTCTCGACCTGGATCCGCCGGCTCTCGGTGCCGCTGATCCTGGGCTGGCTGGCGCTGACGCTGTTCACCAATACCGCCGTGCCGCAGATCGAGGTGGTCGGCAAAGCCCAGTCGGTGCCGATGTCGGCCGACGACGCGCCCTCGACGATCGCGATGAACCGGATCGGCCAGGTATTCGGCGAGTTCGACTCCAACACCTCGGTGATGATCGTGCTGGAGGGCGATCAGACGCTCGGCGACGAGGCGCACCGCTACTACGACGAGATCGTCGCCAGGCTCCGTGCCGACACCACCCACGTCGAGCATGTCCAGGACTTCTGGAGTGACCCACTGACCTCGGCAGGTTCGCAGAGCGCCGACGGCAGAGCCGCCTACGTCCAGGTCTATCTGGCGGGCAACATGGGCGAGGGCCTGGCCAATGAGTCGGTCGAGGCCGCCCAGCGGATCGTCGCGAGTGTTCCGCCACCGCCCGGGGTGAGCACCTACGTCACGGGACCGTCGGCACTGGTAGCCGACACCCAGATCGTCGGCGACCGCAGTCTGCACGTCATCACGCTGCTGACCTTCGTCGTGATCACCGTGATGCTGCTCGTCGTCTACCGCTCGGTCGTCACCGTGGCGCTGGCGCTGTTCATGGTGTTCATCGCCGTCGGTGTCGCTCGCGGCGTGGTCGCCTTCCTGGGGCATTACGACCTGATCGGCCTGTCGACCTTCGCGGTCAACCTGCTCACCATGATGGCGATCGCCGCCGGCACGGACTACGCCATCTTCCTGTTCGGCCGCTACCAGGAGGCCAGAACCCGCGGCCTGGATCCCGAGTCGGCCTACCACGACATGTTCGCCGGAACGGCCCACGTGATCCTCGGCTCCGGTTCGACCATCGCCGGGGCGATGCTGTGCCTTCACTTCACCAGGCTGCCGACCTTCCAGTCGCTCGGGATCCCGCTGTTCATCGGGATATCGGTGGTGGTCGCCGCCGCGCTGACGCTCGGGCCGGCGATCGTGACCGTGGCCAGCGGGTTCGGTGCGCTGGAACCCAAGCGCGCCATGCGCATCCGGTTTTGGCGGCGGATCGGCACAGCGGTGGTGCGCTGGCCCGGACCGATCCTGGTAGCCACCATCGCGCTGTGCCTGGTCGGGTTGCTGGCGCTCCCGGGCTATCGCACCGACTACAACGACCGCCACTACCTGCCGGCGGACATCCCGGCGGCGCAGGGCTATGCCGCGGCCGAACGCCACTTTCCGACCGCCCGGCTCAGTCCCGAGCTGCTGATGCTGGAGAGCGATCGGGATCTGCGAAACTCGGCGGATTTCCTGGTCATCGACAGGATTGCCAAGGCGCTGTTCCGGGAACCCGGCGTCGGGCGGGTGCAGACGATCACCCGCCCGCTGGGCACCCCGATGGAGAACACGTCGATCCCGTATCTCATCGGCATGCAGGGCACACTGCAGTCGCTGAACATGTCCTACCTGCAGGACCGGATGGACGACATGCTCACGATGGGCGATGACATGGCGGCCACCATCGGCAGCATGCAACAGATGTACGACCTGATGGGCGAACTCAACGCGGTCACTTCGTCGATGGTCGGCAAGATGGACATCACCCTGGGCGACATCAAGGAATTGCGCGACGGGGTCGCCGATTTCGACGATTTCTTCCGGCCGATCCGCAACTACTTCTACTGGGAGCCGCACTGCTTCGACATCCCGGTGTGCTGGGCAATGCGATCGGTCTTCGACGCCGTCGACGGCCTGAACACCACCACCGACGACTTCGCCGCCCTGCTGCCCGACCTCTATCGGCTGGAGGCGTTGACGGCCCAGATGCGAACCATGATCCCGCCCATGATCGCCACCATGTCGGCGATGCGCACGATGCAGCTGACGATGCAGAGCACCCAGTCCGGGATGTATGACCAGATGCAGGAGATGCAGGAGAACCAGAACGCGATGGGGGAGGCCTTCAACGAGGCCAACAACGACGACTCCTTCTATCTGCCGCCGGAGGTGTTCGAAAACGCCGACTTCAAGCGCGGAATGAAGATGTTCCTGTCACCGGACGGCAAGGCTGTCCGCTTCATCATCTCCCACGAGGGCGATCCGATGTCCCCCGAGGGGCTGGAACTGGTGGAGCCCATCAAGAACGCGGCGTTCGAGGCGATCAAGGGCACACCGCTGGAGGGCTCGAAGATCTATCTCGCCGGGACTGCCACCAGCCTCAAGGATCTCCAGGTCGGGGCGGATTACGACCTGCTCATCGCCGGGGTCGCCGCGCTGAGCCTGATCTTCGCGATCATGCTGATCATCACCCGCAGCGTGGTCGCCGCGGGCGTGATCGTCGGCACCGTGGTGCTCTCGCTCGGCACCTCGTTCGGACTCTCGGTGCTGATCTGGCAGGACCTCCTCGGCCGACCGCTGCATTGGATGGTGCTGGCGATGTCGGTGATCATCCTGGTAGCCGTCGGCTCCGACTACAACCTGCTGCTGGTGTCCCGGTTCAAGGAGGAGGTCTCCTCCGGGGTCAACACCGGCATCATCCGGTCGATGGCCGGCACCGGTTCGGTGGTGACCGCCGCCGGTCTGGTGTTCGCGGTGACGATGGCCGTCATGGGCTTCAGCGAACTGACGATCCTGGCGCAGGTCGGAACGACGATCGGCCTGGGTCTGCTGTTCGACACCATGGTCATCCGCGCTTTTATGACTCCGGCGATCGCCGCGCTGTTGGGCAGGTGGTTCTGGTGGCCCCAGGCCGTGCGTCAACGCCCTGGGCGCAGCACCTGGCCGTCACCGGCGACTGGATCGCGGGAACCGGCCGACGCCACCACCTGACCGGCGGTCCGAGGCACAAAAAACCCGGCGCCGCTCAACACGGCACCGGATTCCCTGCGTTCGCGGATTAAGCCTTGCGGCCCTTCATCACCGCGCCGACGACAGCGGTCAGAACAGCTCCGACGACTCCGCCGCCGCCCAGCTGGCCGGCCAGGGCGGCGATATCGGTGCCGCCGCCGCCACCGAGGAGATTGCCCAGCAGACCGCCGCCGAGTGCGCCGCCCAAGGCGCCCGCGGCGCTGTTGCCGCCCACGCCGAGGGTGTTCTTGCGGCCGACCGCGTTACCGCCGATGAGTCCACCGATAGCACCCAGTACCCATTCCATCGTGTCTTCTCTCTCCTATGTGCGGGCCGCCCGGTGCGGGCGACCGGTCTTCGCGACTTCGGTCGGACCGGGGATCACTCCTGAAGGTGATCCGGGGTGAGGTCGCTCTTGTCGGCCCGGCTCGCCTTGCCGTCGACGGCGTTGTTCTCGTAGGTGACCTGGATGCCGGTGTCGGCCTCCCCCGTCGAGGCGTACCGCACGATGGGACCGTCGTCCTCCCGGCTGAAGGTCTCGCGGACCTCCGCCTTGAGTTCGGTCACCTCGCCACGCACCCGTTCCTTGACCTCGGCGATCTCCTCGCGGACGTGCTCCTTGACCTCGGCGAGCCGTGGCGGGGGCGGCGGAGTGACGGGCTTGGGTGCCGGCGGCGGCGTCTTGGCGACCGGCCTGG
>CAYXOM010000460.1:0-5151 GCA_964466565.1 uncultured Mycobacterium sp. | reverse complement strand
CACGTGAAACCGAGACCGACACTCCGATCGCGGCGGCTGCCGAACGCGCAATGAAGATCATCCACACCGTGGCGGGCCAGCTGCCGCGCCCGGCGCGCCGCCGGGTGTTCACCGTGGCCAATCAGAAGGGCGGGGTCGGGAAGACCACCACCGCGGTCAACCTGGCCGCCGGGATGGCGGTTCAGGGGCTCAAGACCCTGGTGATCGACCTCGACCCACAGGGCAACGCGAGCACTGCGCTCGGGATCACCGATCGCCACCCCGGTACGCCGTCCTCCTACGAGGTGCTGCTGGGGGAGATCCCCCTGCGCTCGGCGATCAGGCAGAGCCCGCACAACGACCGGCTGTTCTGCCTGCCCGCGACGATCGACCTGGCCGGCGCCGAGATCGAACTTGTCAGCATGGTCGCCCGCGAGAACAGGGCGCGCAACGCACTATCGGAGCTGGAGCAGACCGACTTCGACTACGTGTTCATCGACTGTCCGCCCTCGCTCGGGTTGCTGACGATCAACGCCCTCGTCGCCGCGCCCGAGGTGCTGATTCCGATCCAGTGCGAGTATTACGCGCTGGAGGGGGTGTCTCAGCTGATGAAGAATATTGAGATGGTCAAGGCCCACCTCAACCCCGAGCTGTCCGTAAGCACCGTCGTGCTGACGATGTACGACGGCCGCACCAAACTGGCCGACCAGGTCGCCGCCGAAGTCCGGCGCTTCTTCGGGGACCGGGTTCTCGGCACGGTGATTCCGCGCAGCGTTAAGGTGTCGGAGGCGCCCGGCTACAGCATGACGATCATCGACTACGACCCCGGTTCCCGGGGGGCGACGAGTTATCTCGACGCCAGCCGGGAATTGGCGAACCGGCCCGGACCCCAGGAGGCCCTGTCATGACACAGTCGTCGCGGCGCAGGGGTGGCCTCGGCCGCGGCCTGGCCTCGCTGATCCCCACCGGCCCGAGCGACGGGGGTCCCCGGATGGGGGAGGCCGCCGCTGACGTCGTGATCGGTGTTCCGGGCGGCTCGGCTGTTGACGAGGGCGGGCCGGCGGATGCGGTCGCCGCGCCGGTGGGCGCGGTGTACCGGGAGATCGATCCGGCCGAGATCGAGCCGAATCCCCGCCAGCCGAGGCAGCTCTTCGATGCCGACGCCCTGGCCGAACTCGTGCACTCGATCCGGGAGTTCGGCCTGATGCAGCCCGTCGTGGTCCGCGAGACTGGCGGCACCCGGCCCTACCAGCTCGTGATGGGGGGGGGCCGCTGGCGGGCCGCCCGGGAGGCCGGGCTGGAGCGCATCCCGGCCATTGTCCGGGAGACCACCGACGACAATCTGCTGCGCGACGCGCTGCTGGAGAACATTCACCGCGCGCAGCTCAACCCCCTCGAGGAGGCGGCCGCCTATCAGCAACTCCTCGACGAGTTCGAGGTCACCCACGAGGAGCTCGCCGCCCGGATCGGCCGTTCGCGCCCGGTCATCTCCAACACCATCCGGCTGCTGCGGCTGCCGATCCCGGTGCAGCGCCGCGTCGCCGCCGGCGTGCTGTCGGCCGGCCACGCCCGGGCCCTGCTCGCCCTCGAGTCGGGCCCGGATGCCCAGGAGGAACTCGCCGCGCGCATCGTGGCCGAGGGTCTGTCGGTCCGGGCGACCGAGGAGGCCGTCACCGTGGCCAACCGGGACGGCTCCGGGCGGCCCGCCCCGCCGCGGCGCAGGCCGATCCAGATGCCGGGCCTGCAGGATGTCGCCGAGAAGCTGTCGGCGACCTACGACACCAGGGTGCGGGTGAGCCTCGGAAAGCGGAAGGGCAAGATCGTCGTCGAGTTCGGCTCGGTCGACGACCTCCAGCGCATCGTCGCCCTCATGGACCCCGCGATCGGCGGCTGACCCCCGACCGATGCGCCGACCCGACTACGTGACTGCGATGAGACTGGCGACCGCGGACCGGGCAAGTCCGCTCTTGAACGCCAATCTGCTTGGGCAGCAACAGGTTTGCACCGATCTTGGTCGGGAAGGCTAGTGACAGTCCGTATCAGTCCGTTGCGACTCGACGGTTTCGAGCAGCTGCCCAAACACGCGCGCCGCTGTGTGTTCTGGGAGCTGGACCCGCACACCCTCGCCGGTGGGCAGCTTGCCGACCCGGAGTTCGAGAAGGAGGCCTGGCTGTCGATGGTGATGTTGGAGTGGGGCTCCTGCGGTCAGGTCGCTGCGGATGAGACCGATGACGGGGATGCCGAGGACAAGGACCAACCGGCGGCCGGGTTCATCCTGTACGCGCCGCCGCGCGCAGTTCCGCGGGCAGGTCGTTTTCCCACCGGGCCGGTCAGCGCCGACGCCGTGCTGTTGACGACGATGGGAACCGAGCCCGGCCGGCCCGAGCAGCTCTCGACGATGCTCGTCGGCCGGGTCGTCGACGAACTCGTGCGCCGCGGCGTCCGGGCCCTGGAGGCGTTCGGCCGCACCGCCGCGGCGGCGGTGTCGGCCGCGACCGATCCCGACCCGCGGGTGCAGGAGGCGATCACCTCGCTCGGCGACTGCTCGTTCGACAGCTGCATGATGTCCGAGCAGTTCCTGCTCGATGCCGGGTTCACGGTCGTGGCTCCGCACCGCTACTTCCCCCGGTTGCGTCTCGAACTCGACCGGGGCCTGGGCTGGAAGGCCGAGGTGGAGGCGGCGCTGGACCGCCTGCTGGAAAGCACCCGGCTCGCGCAGCCCGTCTAGACCGCGGACCGGCCCTGCTCGACGGCCTTCTCGTGGGCTAGCAGTTCGGCGAAGGTGAGCGTCCCGGTCGGCCGGTCGTTCTTGCCGAGCAGGTAGAGCCGTTTGACCGCGGCCAGGATGCCCTCGGCGATGCTGTCCCGGCATTCCCCCGTGGTCAGCCGGCCGCGGTCGCCCGGACTGGTGATGTACCCGACATCGACCTGGACAGTCGGCATCCGGGTCAGTCGCAACAGGTCCCACGTCCGCCCGTGGGTGCGGCAGTCCCGTAGGCCGGTGCGGGCCACGACCTCCCGCTGGATGAAATCGGCCAGGTTGCGTCCGATCGTCGAGACCGACCCGTGCGGACTGCCGAAGTAGAACGAGGCGACGCCGCTGGGGACCGGACTCGTCTGCCCTTCGCATCGCAGGCTGATCATGATGTCCGCGCCGAGGGCGTTCGCGATGGCGGCGCGTTCGATGTCGGCCGGGCTGCGATTCGACGGCCGGGACACCACGGCCTCCATCCCGATCGCCGTCATCCGGCCCTCGAGCCGGCTGGCCAGGTCCCAGAGAATGTCCGCCTCGCTGACCGGACCCCCGGCGCCGTTGACGATCAAGCCGCGATCGTCGCCGCCGCGGCCCGGATCGATGATGATGCGTTTGCCCGAAAGCCGCGGCCCGGAACGGCGTACCTGTTCCTCCTCGCGGATGGCGTGCGGCGAGCCGCCGGTGACCCGCGAGCCCAGAAAGTACAGCGAGCGCAACGTCTCCGGCCCGCAGATCCCGTCCGCAGCCAGCCCGAACTCACGCTGGTAGGACATCAGGGCGTTGTGGGTCTGTAAGCCGAAGTAACCGTCCACCAGGGCGGTGTAGAAGCCGAGTTCCTGCAGCCGCGACTGCAGTGTCGCCACGTCGTCTCCGTACATCGGCGCGCCGAACTGGTGAGCCAGCGTCCGGGCGCCCAGGCGGTAGGACGCCTCGCGCAGAGCGCGGTGGGTGGCCTCACCGACCACTCCGTCGACGAGCAGCCCTCGCCGTTGCTGGAAAGTCCGCACCGCGTGGTCGAGGTCGGCGTCGAACACGTCCACAGCGACGTGCCGGCCGGTCGTCGGGTTCTCCTCCGGATTGGTCACCAGCCCCAGCGTCGCCAGCGCGGCCCGGATTTCGACCACCGCGGCACCGCGGTCCCCGCGGCGCAGGGCGTCAGCGCTGGGCATGCCCAGAAGTGTTGCAGATCGGGGGGTCCCGACGCCAAACCGCCCCGGTCACGGATTGGCACAGAACTGGCCTCAGAGCAGGTCGCCGAGTTCGCGCAGCAGCGCCTTCTTGCTCTTGGCGCCGACGATGCGCTTCATCGGCTGCCCGCCTTTGAACAGGATCAGGGTGGGTATCGAGACCACGCGGTACTCGCGAGCGGTGGCGGGGTTGGCGTCGACATCGATCTTCGCCACCGTCAGCGCTCCGGCCCGATCCGCGGCGATCTCCTCGAGCACCGGGGCGACCATCCGGCACGGCGCGCACCAGGTGGCCCAGAAGTCGACCAGGACCGGGGTGGCGCAGTTCAGCACCTCCTGGTCGAAGGAGTCGTCTGAGACCGCGACGATCGCGCTCACCGCTGCGCGCCGATCATCGCCGGGTCGGACTCGTGCGCCTCGGCCAGCCACCGCTCGGCGTCGATGGCCGCCGCGCATCCGCTGCCGGCCGCGGTGATGGCCTGCCGGTAGGTCCGGTCCACCACGTCGCCGGCGGCGAAAACCCCGGGCAACGACGTGGCGGTACTGCCGCCGTCCACCAGGACGTAGCCGTCGGGATCGACGTCGACCGCTTCGCGGACCAGCGCCGATCGCGGGTCGTGTCCGATCGCGACAAACACGCCGGTGACCGGCAGGGTCGACTCCGCACCGGTCTGGGTGTCACGGACCCGCAGGCCCGTGACCGACGTGTCGCCCTCCACGGCCACCACGGCGGTATTGGTCAGGAAGGTGATCTTGTCGTTGGTGCGGGCGCGCTCGAGCATGATCTTCGAGGCGCGGAACTCGTCGCGCCGGTGGACCAGGGTGACGCTGCGCGCGAAGCGGGTCAGGAAGGTCGCCTCCTCCATCGCCGAGTCCCCGCCGCCGATCACGGCGATGTCCTGATCCTTGAAGAAGAACCCGTCGCAGGTGGCGCACGAGCTGACCCCGCGGCCGAGCAGTTCCTGCTCGCCGGGGACGCCCAGATACCGGGAGGCCGCGCCCATTGCCAGGATCACCGCCCGCGCCCGGTGCGTCTGCCCGTCAGCGGTGACGACCTCCTTGACCGGACCGGCCAGGGAAACCGACTCCACGTCCTCCATCTGCAGGTCGGCCCCGAACCGCAACGCCTGCTCCCGCATCTCCTCCATCAGTTCCGGCCCGGTGATCCCGGCCCGGAACCCCGGGTAGTTCTCCACCTCGGTCGTCGTCATCAGCGCACCGCCGAACGAC
>CAYXOM010000459.1:0-5741 GCA_964466565.1 uncultured Mycobacterium sp. | reverse complement strand
GCGGCGAGCAGGTCGGCGTCGACCTCGTCGACCACCAGACCCGCACCGCACTCGGAGAACGACACCGCCAACGTCGTCTCGGCCATGCCGTAAGCCGGCAGGATCGCTTCTGGGCGCAGGCCGAACGGCCGGCCCGCGTCGAGGAGATCCTCCACGTCGGCGGGTTCGACCGGCTCGGCGCCGGAGAGCGCGAAGCGCAGGGTGGACAGGTCGAACTCGCCCGGCTTGGCCTGGCGCCGAAGCCGTTTGGCGAACAGAGCATAGGCGAAGTTGGGCGCCGCGGTCATGGTGCCGCGGTACTTGTCGATGAGCTTGGCCCACAGCAGGGTGTCCCGCAGGAAGTCCAGCGGGGTGACCTTCACCAGTTCGGCGCCGAAGTACATCGGGATGGTCAGGAAGCCCACCATGCCCATGTCGTGGAAGCACGGAAGCCAGCTGACCATCACGTCGGTCTCGACGTCGTACTCGGCACCGATGAACATGGCCTCGGCGTTGGAGTAGATGTTGCGGTGGGTGATGACGACAGCCTTGGGCGATCCGGTGGAGCCGGAGGTCAGCTGCATCAGGGCGACGTCGTCCTCGCCGGTCTGCACCGGGTCGACCGGTTCGGCGGCCAGCAGGTCCTCGACAACCAGCACCGTGACACCGCGCTCGGCCAGGACCGGGGCGGCGGCCAGGAATGGTTCGGAGATGACGACGGCCTTCGCCTCGATCATGTCGATGACGTTGGTGGTGTCGGCGGCCCAGATCTGCAGATCGGTGCGCGGGGTGGGCTGGTGCAGCATCGTCAGGCTGGCACCGCGGATCCACACGCCCTGTGCGGTCGGGGCGATCTCCACCGGAGCCCCGGCCAGCACGCCCACCGAGTCGCCTGGACCCACCCCGGCAGCCGCCAGTCCCCCGGCGACCCGGCGCGCCCGCTGGTGGACTTCGCCCCAGGTGTGCCTCACCGGCTCATGGGGTTCCCCGGTGACCATGCCCCTGGTCGAGGTCAGGGCGTTGTGGAACATCTTCTCGGTGAAACGGCTCACGACGTTCTCCTCGGCGTCCGGCGCCCGGCGGGCGATGGCGGCCCGGTCACCATCCTGCGCCCGCCGGAGGCCGACGGGGGCGCGGCACGCCAGGACGACTCGATGGCGGTTCGGTCTCGAATCGGCAGAGGGTCGCGACAGCGGACGGGTGGCACCACCGCGCTCATCTTAGACTTCCCTTAACAATCTGCAACACACCGCCTCAGTCCGGCGTCGGCACGACCCGCGCCCCCGGGACCGGCCCGCTGGCCACCCGGGCCGTGCGGCACACCCCGGCGCCGACCAGCTCGGTCCCGACGTCGACCGCCCCGGCCGCCGAGGCGCACAGGAAGGCGCAGGTGGGACCCGACCCCGACACGATGCCGGCCAGGGCTCCCGCCGCGCTGCCCGCGCGCAGCGTGCGGCGCAGTTCGGGCTCGAGGCTCAGCGCGGCCGGCTGCAGGTCGTTGCCCAGAAGAGGGGCCAGCCGGTGGGGATCGCCGCCGGTCAGCGCGGTGAGCAGCGGTTCGGGGTCGTCCAGCCTCGGCGGCGTCCCGTTCTCGCGCAATCGGTCGATCTCGGCGTAGACCGCCGCGGTGGACAGCCCGCCCGCCCCGAAGGCCAGCACCCAGTGGAAGGTGCTGCGGGCCAGCACCGTGGTCAGCTCCTCGCCGCGCCCGGTGCCCAGGGCGGTTCCGCCGTGCAGCGCGAAGGGCACGTCGCTGCCCAGTCCGGCAGCCATCGCGTGCATGTCGCGGCGCGCGACGCCGAGTTCCCAGAGCTCGTTGATCCCGACCAGGACCGCCGCTGCATCGGCGCTGCCGCCCGCCATGCCCCCGGCGACCGGGATCGACTTGACGATCGTGATCTCCACGTCGGGGGCCCGGCCGACGTGCTCGGCCATCAGTTCGGCGGCTCGCCAGGCCAGATTCCGTTCGTCGGTCGGCACCTGTCCGGCGCCCTCGCCCAGCACCCGCACCGAGAGGGCGTCGGCCTCGCGGACGGTGACCTCGTCGGACAGCGAGACCGCGTGGAACACGGTGGTGAGGTCGTGGAACCCGTCGGAGCGGCGGTCACCGACCCCCAGGTGTAGATTCACCTTGCCAGGTACCCGGACCGTCACCGATCCCGTCGGCACCCAGGCCGGTGCGGTGTTGCCGTTGGCGGGAGGCACGCAAGGAAGGGTATCG
Source organism: uncultured Mycobacterium sp. (assembly GCA_964466565.1). GTDB lineage: Bacteria > Actinomycetota > Actinomycetes > Mycobacteriales > Mycobacteriaceae > Mycobacterium. The sequence goes on along the minus strand of CAYXOM010000459.1, from coordinate 3,541 downwards.
CCGCAGATCGGCCCCGCGGGTCATCCGATCTCGGCCGCGGTCTCCGCGCCCGGGCCGCCGACCGCACGCCCCGACCGCTGCAACAGCCGGACGAAGTCGGCGATATCGAGGGTCTCACCCCGGCGCGCCGGGTCGATACTGGCCGACAGCAGCATCTCGGCCGAGGCGTTGCCCGAGCCGGCCCATGCCAGGAACGCGTTGCGCAACGTCTTGCGGCGCTGGGCGAAGGCGATGTCGACCAGCTCGAACACCTGCCGGCGGAAAGCCTCGTCGACCGGCCAGGGCGCCGTCTCGTACCGGTCGATGCGGACCAGTCCGGAGTAGACCTGCGGGATCGGCCAGAACACCGTCGGCGACACCGAACCGCAGCGGCGGACGCCACCGAAGAACCGGGCCTTGGCGCTGGGCACCCCGTAGTGCTTGCCGCCGGGTTCGGCCGCCAGCCGCTCGGCCACCTCGGCCTGGACCATCACCAAGGCGGTGCGGATGGTGGGGAACTCCGCGAGCAGGTGCAGCAGCGCGGGAACGGCGATGTTGTAGGGCAGATTCGCCACCAGCGCCGTCGGCGCCTCGGGCAGGTCGGCGGCGGCCAGCCCGAGGATGTCCCGGTTGAGTACGGCCGGGCGGTGGATTTCACTGTGGGAGTGCTCGGCGACGGTTCTGGGCAGCCGCTCGGCGAGAACCGGATCGATCTCGACCGCGGTCACCCGGGGGCCCCGGTCGAGCAGGGCCAGGGTCAGCGACCCCAGACCCGGGCCGACCTCCAGCACGTGATCGCTCTCGCTGACCCCGGAGGCGGACACCACCCGGCGCAACGTGTTGGCGTCGTGGACGAAATTCTGGCCCAGCGACTTGCGGGGCCGGAAGTCGAGCTCCTTGGCCAGGTTCCGGATTTCCGTTCGGCTCAGCAGTCCGATGGTCATGGCTGCTCCTCACCGCACGTTGCTGAAAACGCACCCCGAGCCTACCGCAGCCGCGCCTCCCGAACCCGTCCAGTGAGGTGAGGACCATCGGTACGGTTTCGCTGCGGCCCGCGCCGGTAGTCGCAGCTCGTTGCCGCAATCGGTCCCGCGGGGCGGGTCACAGCCCGTACACCCGCCGGGCGACGGCGGTGGTCTGCTCGGCCACCTCGGTGGGAGGCCGGCCGAGCACCTGCGCGAGCGACCGCACGGTGTAGGGCAGGCAATAGGGCTCGTTGGGTGCCCCGCGGAAGGGGTGCGGGGTGAGAAACGGCGCGTCGGTCTCCACCATCAGTTGCTCCGGCGGGATCAGCCTCGCCGCCTCGCGAAGCTCGCCGGCGTTGCTGAAACTCACCGTTCCCGACAGACTCAGCACCCAGCCGGCGGCCACGCACCGGCGGGCCATCTCCGGGCCCGACGAGAAGCAGTGGAAGATCACCGTGCCGGGCGCGCCTTCCGCCCGCAGCACGTCGAGCACCTCGGCGTCGGCCTCCCGATTGTGGATCATCAGCGGCTTGGAGGTGCGCTTGGCCAGATCGATGTGCCAGGCGAAGGCCTCCCGTTGCTGCGCCGGGTCGGCGCACTGCGCCAGCCGGCCCGGCCAATAGCTGTCCAGGCCGGTCTCGCCGATGGCCACGACCCGCGGTGCGCCCGCCAGCCGCTCGATCTCGGCGCGCGCGGATTCGGTCAGCGCGCCCGCACGGGTCGGATGCAGCGCGACCGCCGCATGGACCCGCTGGTCCCAACCGGACGCCTCGACCGCCCAGCGCGCCGAGTCGAGATCATCGGCGATGGTGACCGCGGCCAGCACGCCCACCGCTTCGGCGCGGTCCAGCGCCGCCCGCAGCAGATCGGGAGTCAGGGCGCCGCAGGCGTCCAGGTGGGTGTGCGCATCGATCAACGGGGCCAACGGCTCTGGCAGCGGCGGGGCCGGGCGCTCCCGGCGTTTGTCGCTCACCACGACACCATAGGGTGAATGGCGAGATGAGCCGCACACCGTTCTACCTGACCACCGCGATCGCCTATCCCAACGGGGCTCCGCATGTCGGGCACGCCTACGAGTACATCGCCACCGACGCCATCGCCCGGTTCAAGCGACTCGACGGCTTCGACGTCCGGTTGCTGACCGGCACCGACGAACACGGTCTGAAGATGGCCCAGGCGGCCGCGGCCGAGGGCATCCCGACGGCGGAGTTCGCCCGGCGGAACTCCGACGCCTTCGAGGACCTGCAGGAGATGCTCGACATCTCCTACGACCGGTTCATCCGGACCACCGACCCCGACCACTACGCGGCATCGACGGCCATCTGGCAGCGGATGGCCGAGGGCGGGGACGTCTACACCGACACCTACTCCGGCTGGTACTCGGTGCGCGACGAGCGGTTCTTCACCGAAGCCGAGACCTCCGTCGGCCCCGACGGCGTCCGGGTCGCCACCGAGACCGGGACCCCGGTCACCTGGACCGAGGAGCAGACCTACTTCTTCCGGTTGTCGGCCTACGCCGAACCGCTGCTGGAGCACTACGCGGCCAACCCGGGCTTCATCTGCCCGGAGGTCCGCCGCAACGAGGTCGTCAGCTTCGTCTCCGGCGGCCTGCGCGACCTGTCGATCTCGCGCACCTCCTTCGACTGGGGAGTGCCGGTGCCCGGCGACCCCTCCCACGTGATGTACGTCTGGGTGGACGCGCTGACCAACTACCTGACCGGGGTTGGCTTTCCCGACACCGACTCCGGCCTCTACCGCCGGTACTGGCCGGCCGAACTGCACATGATCGGAAAGGACATCATCCGGTTCCACGCCGTTTACTGGCCGGCTTTTCTCATGTCGGCGGGAATCCCGCTGCCGCGCCGAGTTTTTGCCCACGGTTTCCTCTACAACCGGGGCGAGAAGATGAGTAAGTCCTCCGGTAATGTCGTCGACCCGGTGGCCCTGGTCGAGGCGTTCGGCGTCGACCAGGTCCGTTACTTCCTGCTTCGCGAGGTGCCCTTCGGCCAGGACGGCAGCTACAGCGAGGAGGCGATCGTCAACCGGATCAACACCGATCTGGCCAACGAACTCGGCAACCTGGCGCAGCGGTCGCTGTCGATGGTCAACAAAAGCCTCGCTTCGGTGGTGCCCGAGCCGGGCGAGTTCAGCTCCGCGGACACCGAACTGCTGGAGCTGGCCGCAAGCCTGCTACCGCGAGTGCGGGCCGCCTTCGACGAGCAGGCGATGCACCAGGGCCTGGAGGCGATCTGGCTGATGCTGGGCGCGGCCAACCGGTACTTCTCCGCCCAGGAGCCGTGGGTGCTGCGCAAGTCCGACGCCAAGCCCGACCAGGCGCGCTTCCGGACAGTGCTGTACGTCACCCTCGAAGCGGTGCGGGTCGCCGCGCTGCTGATCCAGCCGGTGATGCCGGCTTCGGCCGCGCGGCTGCTCGACCTGCTCGGCCAGCCTCCGGAGCACCGCGACTTCGCCGCCCTGGACCGTCGGCTCACCCCCGGTACCGTGTTGCCCGCACCGTCGGGGGGCTTCCCCCGCCACGAGTCCGCCTAGCACCTCCTCCCCCCCGCCCACCGCAGCCACCCCCCCGGGCCCCCCCG
>CAYXOM010000458.1:0-1593 GCA_964466565.1 uncultured Mycobacterium sp. | reverse complement strand
CGAGATCAGCGCGGCCGGATTCAGCGTCGAGGCGTCCCGCCACCAGATGACCCTGCCGGCCTGGGTTCCGCTGCCGGTGGCCGAGGTCGCGCTGGGCCGGGCGGTCCGGGCCGCCGGCTGATCCTCGGCCTGCGCTTAGTCCAGCAACTGCGGCAGCCGCTGCAGCAGCGTCGGCAGCGCCACGGCGGCGCTCTCCCGCAGCGAGGCAGTCACCGCTGGGGACAGCGCGGTGGCCTCGGGATTGACCTCGATCACAGTGGTGCCGCCGGCCAGCGCCATCTGGGGTAACGCGGCGGCCGGATAGACGACACCGGACGTCCCGACGACCACCACGAGGTCGGCCGTGGTGATCGCCTCGACAGCGGCCTGCCACGGTTCGTCGGGCAGTTGTTCGCCGAACCAGACGATTCCCGGGCGGATCAGCCCGCCGCACTCGCACGCCGGGGGAGCCTGCTCCAATCGTGGCTCGGGCATCTCCGGCAACGGTCCGTGGAAGCGCGAACCGCATGTGTCGCAACAGAACTCAGTCAGGCTGCCGTGCAGGTGGTGCACCGTGCGACTGCCCGCCCGCTCGTGCAGGTCGTCGACGTTCTGGGTGATCACCGTGACGTCGGCGTGGTCCTGCCACATCGACACGGCCCGATGGCCGTCATTGGGCGCAACCTCCTTGACCAGGTGGTGGCGCCACAGATACCACGCCCACACCCGTTCGGGGTGCCGCTGCCAGCCGTCCGTGCTGGAGATCTCGTACGGGTCGTACTGGGACCACAGGCCGACCCCGTCGTCGCGGAACGTCGGGACTCCGCTCTCGGCGGACATCCCGGCGCCGCTGAAGACCGCGATCCGGATCCGGGACCCCGGGGATCGGGTCACGCCGGTCGAATCGGTCAACGCGGTGCCCTCCTGGTCACGGTCCACCCCGGTCCCGCCGGCGACGGTCCCCCGAAGCCAAACACGAACTCCAGGCGGGATCAAAACGGCCGCCCCGGTGCGCTGAGCCATAACGCCGAGATCGACGTGAGGGCTGCGAATCCTCGCCGATTCGCAGCCCTCCCGCCGATCTCGCGACGGTGTCAACCGAATTCGAGCAGAGCGTAGACGCCGCGGAAATCGGCGATCGGGCCGACCCGCCAGATCGCGGGGAAGACCTTCTCGAAAAAGAATCCGCGGCCCGGCGGCATCGGGACGTCGCGTACCGCCGTGAGCCCCGGGACCGTGCCGACCAGCGCGCGCAACTGGCTGATCGAGAGGCTGAACGGCATCGGCGGCACCCGGTAGTGCCGGGAGGCCCGGATTCCCCGGGGCGCCACCCGCTTGACGATCGTGGGGGGCAGGTCGAAGAACATCCGCCCGCCCGGGAAGCGCCGGGCGCAGGCCGCGATCAGGTCCATCGACTCGGCCGGCTGCAGGTACATCAGCAGGCCCTCGGCGGTGATGAAGACACCGTCGCCGGGGTCCACCTGGTCCATCCAGCTGTAGTCCAGCGCCGACTGGGCCAGGTTCGTGATCCGCGGGGAGTCGGGCAGCAGGCGGCGGCGCAGTTCGACGACCGGCGGCAGATCCACCGACACCCAGCGGAACTGCGCGTCCGGT
>CAYXOM010000457.1:0-9609 GCA_964466565.1 uncultured Mycobacterium sp. | reverse complement strand
ACGGAACTCTCGGGGGTAAGGCCTGGGCACAGCAACATCCTTCCAGCCCACCCTCTCGGGCAAGCCATCTCAGATGTCACCTGTTCCTGCAGCAGACCCTTTGGTTGTCCGGCGCTCCCGCGTCGCAATGTCCCTCAACGGCCGCGACGAGTCCCAGCCTGGATCCGACTGGCCTGCGTTGATGAGAGGGGAAACAACTCGTTCAAGTACTCGCGCCCTGATCGCGGAAAAGCCAATTGTATTGATAGCCATACACTTGCAATGTTCACCAGACACGAGAGAGTCGCTCGCAGAACGAGATTGGTCAAACTCGCCGCACAGTGTCAACTTGCCTCGGATTGCCAGGATTGTGTGCGATAGTCATGGCCGGGTCGGGGAGGTTTCGGGGATCAATAGTCTCGGGGGATTCTCTTTGGGCGAGCCTGTGTGCTTCCCGGCCTCGTTGTTGCCACGAGGAAAGGGATTCGGATATGAGGGCGTCGGCTTGTATCGGGCGTGTTGGTGGACTGGCAGTAGTACTCGGTGTGGGGCTGGCAGTGATGGGACCTGGGGTTGCGTGGGCATCACCAACTGAAACGACCTCTACGGAATATTCCGATGAACGCACCTCCGCTTCGGAAGCAGCCTCAACTGGTTCGGCGGCTTCGCATCCGGCTGCCCGGGCCGGCGCGGTGGCTGCCAGAGGCAAGGCCGCAAACCCAGCTTCCAGTACGGCCGGTCGTGATCCCAGTTCCTCTGATTTCGCAGATAACGGGCCAGAGTCAACTGCAGCCCCAGCTTCAGAGCGGGATCAGCTCGCAGAGGCTGATATTGCGCTAGCCGGTCAGGACTCAGCGACGGCGGTGGCTCCCCGCACCGCCGCCGCGGCGCTTGATGAGCTGACATTGGTGGAAAGGGTCACCGAGGATATCGGGACACCTCTGCCGGAGGACCTGCCCGAGGTCGCCGAACTAGCGGTTGGAGCTGATCGGCCGGTCGCGGCCAGCGGGGAGTTGGTCGGACAGGTAGCTGATCTGGCGGTCACCGTCGGTACCGGTTCCCCTACTGACCCTGTTATCGCGGCTACCGAGGCGGCGCAGCCCGTCGACCGGGAGGATGGGGTCGAGTCGGTGTTCGACCCGTCATCGGGGCCTGATCCGTTGGTTCCGTTCGGGACAGCGGCGTCATGGGTAATGGTCGCGGCATCGCGCCGTGAACTCGTCACCCCAGCGAGAGCAAGTAGCACGTCAGAAGCTGCGGCGGTGCCGAGTGCCGCTACACCCGCTCTAAGCGAGGTGTCAGCAGCCTCCGCAATTACCCCTAAAGACACCATTGACCTGGCATTCAGCGGATTCAACAGCACTATCGGCTGGATTCCGGTCGTGGGCACGGTGATCAACGCAGTGAAGTTCGGCATCGACTCGTTCGGTCTCATCGGTTCGGTCTTCGCACTTGATTTCAACCAGGCGATCACCGAGTTGGGAAACCTCGTTGTTGACCTGATCGGGATGGTGCCTGTCATCGGTGGGCCGATTGCCGCGCTGCTTTATCAGACGGTGCTGGGGGGCAACGTCAAGCTCGCTGGCTTTGTCCAAGAGAGCCTGCAAAGCTACTTCGATGTTGACTCGACGTGGTCGGAGTTCCAGTTCAACGTCGAGACAGTCGATGTACCGATCGGCCTAGGCGGTACCCAAGCGAGCACCGCGACTGTCAGCAAGCCCGGCAAAGCAGGCGTTGGGGTCCTCGTCGACGTGATCAACAACGGATTCGAAACTGGGTGGTCGGTACCACTCCAAGGACGCCTGCAATTACTCAGTCTGGCCTATTCGTGAGGTCTGCTGCATCGGGTATCCGTCACCCGGACGCCTAGGTAGCGCCAGACCCCGAGAGCTGAGATGGGACGGTGCGGGGGTTTGGGTCCAACCACACCGCACCGCCTCTCGGCAGTGTCGGCGCAACGAAAAGGTGACTCGGTGTGGCCGGATTCCGGCCTTCCTACGGGCTGGGTCCCGAAGGCGACTCACCCGTAGCAGCCTCGGCGGCGAGTCGCTCTCGGTGGCCGGTAGTTCGGACCGTATTTGTGCGTCATCCACTGTCGGCGGAGCTTCGCGATCCAGGTACCCATGGTTTCCGGTGTTCCCTGCGACACAGCGGCCGAAACGTTCACGCGATGATGCGGGGCGACTAGGTGCGTGCGGCGACGGCCAGAAGCTGTTCGACGATGTGGTCGCGCACCTGTTGTGCGGTGTTGAAGATCCTGCCGCCCAGCCCGGTCTTGTCGTCCCAACTGAACGCAATCGTGTCGAAGCGGCCGGTGCGCAGCAGTCCTTCGATCTGGGCGACGGCGTCGGCGACGACCCCACGGACGTGTGCGTCGAGCGCCGAGTACCCGAGGTGATGCGGACCCGGCGCGTAAGAACCCGTCGGCACTCCGGCGGCACGCGCCTCCTCGCCGCACTGCCAGGGACGGATCGCGGCGTTGCCGCCCCCAGCGCCGCAATCATGATGGGAGCCGGACACATGGGCGTAGAACTGCTCCTCGTTGTCGTTGAACACGAAGAGTGTCCGCTCATGCTGAGGCTGGAAGATCATCCACGAGAAGTCACCCTCTCGGCCTGCGCCCTCGAAACGGCTCTTCAGTACGGCGACCACGCCGATCCTCCTCAGTCCGACGACGCCGCGTCGATCCCGTCGACCCTGATCTCGAAGGGCCCCTGCTGCTTGTCGAGGATGTAGAGCGACACCCGGCTGATGCTCGACGGATCCAGCGTCTGCGGCGCATCGGGGGCGGGATTCAGTCGCATGCCGACCGGCCGGAAGCCCTCGACGGGCAGGTCGTAGACCCGCGCAACGCCGGCCTCGGTGTCGAAACGCTGGATGTAGGACCACGGCTGCCCGGCACCTTCCACCCGCAGGACGTAGGTCTTGCCGTCGCCGACCGCGCGGACGAGCAGCGACGTCGCCCCGGCCGCCCGGATCCCGATACCGGGATCCTGCGGGCCGCGGGCGGAGGCGAACCCGCCGTTGTTCTCCAGGGAGATGGTTCCGGAGAACACCAGGCCGCCGTCGGCGAAGGTGACCTGGGAGGTGGACCGCCCGCCCATGACGGGGTCGTTGACCGTGGTCCAGGCGGCCACCTGCGCGGGATCCGCCAAGTCGATCAGCGCCACCCCGGTGGGTTGGGGGCTGTTCGTCGTCTCGTCCGCCGATGCCGTCTGCCCGGTGACCGCGCAGGACGGGGTCACCAGCGCCAGGCACGCCGCCGCCATGACCGCGAACGCCCGGCATCGCAGCGCCACGTCAGTGCCCCGGCGTGGCCGCGATGGCCGTCAGCACCGGCCGGCCGGCGTCGTCGGACAGGGTCAGCCGGTCGCCGGCGATCGCGAAGCCGCGGACCTGCCCCAGCGCCGCGGTGATCGCCTGCTCCTGCGCCATGGCCTCGGGCGGGCCGGCCATCATGGTCGAGGCCACCTGTGAGAAGAGCAGCGAGTCACCCTGCAGGGTGTAGCCGCCTATGAGCTGGTTTACCCCGCCGGAGCCGGCGAAGCGGCCGTCCTGGCCGTCGAGCACCAGGGACGGCTCCCGGAACCCCGCAGCTCCGGCCACCGGTTGTCCGCTCACGTCCAGAAGCTTCCAGTAGGTGCCGGTCAGCGGGGCGTCGGGCAGCGGCGGGGCGACCGGCGAGAGCGCCAGGTCGAGCGGCGCCGGGTTGAGCGGGTCGACCCGGTAGGCCTGAGTGGTGGTGAACAGCAGCGTGTCACCCACGGTCACCCGGGCGCGTACCGAGTAGACCAGCCCGGGCTGGATCGCCGAACGCGGGTAGGTGAGCATGAACTCCACCGGCGGCTGCCGCCCCGCCGCCGGGATCTGCGTCTGCGCCACCGTCACCGCCGGTGCGTCGGCCAGGGAGACGTCCTCGAGGGTCACCGCGAGCACGGACCCCGCCGGGAACTCCGCGGGCTGCTCGAGGGTCACCATGCCGCCCAGGCTCACCGGGTCGATCGCGCCGGCGGGGCCGGCGCCGAGCATCGCCAGCACCGCCAGGACCACAAGCGCGAGCCCGGTCCGCATCTAGTTGCGCCCCGGAAGTTTCATCACCAGTCGTACGATCGGCAGCAGCGACTTCTGCCACAGGGCGGGCGGCACATCGAAGGGCGCGTCGAGGTTGAGCACCCGGGCGGTCGCGATGGTCTGCGGCTCGGTGTACTTCAGCAGGCCCTCGGCCCCGTGCCGGCGGCCCACCCCCGACACCCCCATCCCGCCCATCGGCGCGCTCAGACTGCCCCAGGCGAAGGCATAGCCCTCGTCGACGTTGACCGTCCCGGCCCGCAGCCGCGCGGCGATCCGCTCGCCCTCGCCGGTGGAGGCCGCCCACACGCTGGCGTTGAGGCCGTACTCGGTGTCGTTGGCCTTCTCGATGGCCTCCTCGACGTCGACCACCGGGTAGATCGAGGCCAGCGGGCCGAAGGTCTCGCTGGCCGCGCACACCATCTCCGCGGTGACGTCGGTGAGCACGGTCGGTTCGTAGAACAGCGGCCCGATGTCGGGGCGGGCACGGCCGCCGGCGATCACCTTGGCGCCCTTGGATTTCGCGTCCTCGACGTGGCGGGTGGTGGTCTCGAGCTGGCCTTCGGAGATGAGGCTGCCCATGTCGGCGGAGAAGTCGTAGCCGGTGCCCAGTTTCATGCTGCGCACCGCCTGACCGAACTTGCGGGTGAACTCGTCGGCGATGTCCTTCTCGACATAGATCCGCTCGATCGAGATGCACAGCTGACCGGCGTTGGAGAAGCAGGCCCGGGTGGCCGCTTTGGCGACCTTGTCGAGGTTGGCGCCGCGGGCGACGATCATCGCGTTCTTGCCGCCGAGCTCGGCGGAGAAGCCGATCAGCCGACGGCCCGCCTGCTCGGCGAGATGGCTGCCGGTCTCCGAGGATCCGGTGAACATCAGGTAGTCGCAGCGGTCGACGATGGCCGTGCCGACCACCGAACCAGGCCCGGGGACGATCGCGTACAGCGCGCGCGGCAGCCCTGCCCGGTAGAGCAGTTCGGCGCAGGCCAGCGCGCAGTAGGGGGTCTGGCTGTCCGGCTTGAGCACGACCGCGTTGCCGGCGATCAGCGCCGGTACCGAGTCCGAGGCGGTCAGCGTCATCGGGTAGTTCCACGGCGAGATGACGCCCACCACGCCCTTGGGCTGGTAGCCGACGGTGGTCTTACCGACGGCCGGCAGCAGCCCCTGCGCCTTGTGCGGTTTGAGCAGGCCCGCCGACACACGCGCGTAGTAGTTCGCGTTGGCGACGAGGTCGATGACTTCCTCCTGGGCGGCCCACCGGGCCTTGCCGGCCTCGGCCTGCAGCAGGTCCATCAGGAATTCGCTGTGCTTGACCACCAGGTCGCGGTAGCGGCGGATCACCGCGACCCGCTCCCGAACCGGCCGCTGCGCCCACTCCTGCTGTGCCTCCCGGGCACTGGTGAACGCCGCCTCGACGTCGGCGGCGGTGCCCACCGGAATCGTCGCCATCGGTCTGCCGGTGAACACCTCGACGACGTCCTTCGTCGGGCGTGCGGCGGGGTCCTCGATCGCGGCCAGCGCACGCAGGCGGTCGAAGACCTCGGGGGTGGGGGCGGGCATACCGGCTAGCTTAGTTCGCCGGCCGGGTCGCCTCCTCGGCCAGGGCCGGGTGCAACGCGATCTCGGTGGCCTTGACCACGAAGTAGACCTGCATGCCCGGTGCCAGGTCGAGATCGGCCACAGCGGCAGGGGTGACCTGGGCGAACATCGGGGAGAGGCCGGCGTCGCCGCGCACCCGCGCCGTGCCGCCGTGCACCTCGATGTCGGCGATCGTGGTCGCAATGACGTTGCGGGGGCTGCCGTGCGGCGGCTCGGTGTAGACCGACACCGCCGTCGGACCGAAGACGGCGACGGCCCCGGCGCCGGGCTCGGGACCACCCATCCCGGAGATCGCCGCGCCCCAGGCCGTCCGGATGACCCCCGGTTCGGCGACGACGCCGGAGACCAGGTTCACCCCGGCGATGCGGGCGGCGAAGTCGCTGCGGGGGGCGCTGAGAACCTCCCGGACCGTGCCCCGTTCCACGATCCGGCCTTGCTCGACGACGACGACCTTCGTCGCCAGCGCCAGCGCGTCCAGCAGATCGTGGGTGACGATCAGCGCGGTGCGCCGCTCGGCGGACAGGACCTCGCGCAGCAGCCGGCGGACCGGCGGCGCTGCGCCGACGTCGAGAGCCGCCATCGGCTCGTCGAGCAGCAGCAGGCCGGGTTCGGTGGCCAGCGCCCGAGCGATCGCGATCCGCTGGGCCTGACCTCCCGACAACTCCGCGGGGCGGCGTCCGGCGAGGTGTTCGGCGTCGACCGCGCGCAGCCAGCGCTGTGCGGCCTGCGCCGCGGCGGCCCGGCTGCGGCCGCGGCGGCGCGGCCCGTAGGCGACGTTGGCCGCGACGCTCAGGTGGGGGAAGAGCATGGGCTGCTGGGAGAGCAGGGCCACGCCCCGCCGGTGCACGGGCACCGACACACCCGCCGCGGTGTCGGTGAGGACTCTTCCGCCGACCACGATCCGGGCCTCGTCGGCGCGCAGCAGTCCGGCGATCAGGGACAGCAGGGTGGACTTGCCGGCCCCGTTTGGACCCAGCACCGCCAGTACGTCGCCGTCGGCGATCTCCAGGCCGAGGTCGACGCCGCGTTGCTCCAGGCGCGCCCGCAGCGCCAATCCGCTCACCACGGACCCGCCAGGCGGCGGGAGGCCGAAGCGATCACGATGGCGGCGGCCGTGACGATCAGCAGCAGCGAGAGCGCGACGGCGGCGTCGGGATCGGTCTCGCGCTGCAGGTAGATCTCCAGCGGCAGCGTGCGGGTGACGCCCTGCAGGGATCCGGCGAAGGTCAGGGTCGCGCCGAACTCACCCAGCGCCCGGGCGAAGGCGAGCACCGCTCCCGACACCAGCCCGGGGATCACCAGGGGCAGCGTGACGGTGCCCAGCACGGCGGCGGGCCGGGCGCCCAGTGTCGCGGCGACGCTCTCGAAACGGTCGCCGGCCGAGCGCAGCGCACCCTCGAGGCTGACCACCAGGAACGGCAGCGCGACGAAGGTCTGAGCCAGCACCACCGCGGCGGTGGTGAAGGCGATCCGGATCCCGGCCAGCTCCAGATACTGCCCCAGCAGGCCCTGGCGGCCGAAGGTGTAGAGCAGGGCGATGCCGCCGACGACCGGCGGGAGGACCAGGGGAAGAAGGACCAGCCCCCGCAGCAGTGCCAGGCCGGGGAACGTCGAGCGAGCCAGCACGATCGCCATCGGGACGCCCAGCAGCACGCACAGCGCGGTGCTTGCGGTGGCGGTCTTCAGGCTCAGCAGCAGTGCCGCCCTGGAGGATTCGGAGGTGATCAGCGCCGGGAAGTTCGCCCAGTCGATGCGCAGCAGGATCGCCAGCAGCGGAAGCACTACCAGCGAGGCACCGACGGCCGCCGGCAGGAACAACCATCGGGGCAGGCCCACCGGAACCCGTTCGCTCGCGGGTCGCCGCGAGCTCACGGGACGGTGAAGCCCGCCGAGGCGAGCGCCCGGCGGCCCTGCGTCCCGGTGACGAAATCGACGAACGCCTCGGCGGCGGCGGGGTTCGCCGAGGTCTTCAGCACCGCGATCGGGTAGGTGTTCACCGCGGCCGACGATTCCGCGAAGCCCACCGCGGTGACCGCGTCGCCGGCGGCGCGCGCGTCGGTCACGTACACCAGTCCCGCGTCGGCCTGACCGGAGACGACCTTGCCCAGCACGTCGGCCACCGCCGACTCCTCGCTGACCGGCCGGATCGTCACCCCGGCGGCCTGCTCCACTTTCTTGGTCGCCGCGCCGCACGGCACCTGCGGGGCGCAGATCACCACCGACGTTCCCGGTCGCGTCAGGTCGGCCAGTGCGGCGATCCCCCTGGGGTTGCCCGGGCCGGTGACGATCGTCAGCGTGTTGGCGGCGAACACGACGGGAGTCTGGGCCGGCAGCCCCGCGTCGACGGCCCTGGTCATCGTGACCTCGTCGGCGGGCGCGAACACGTCGGCCGGCGCGCCCTGGGTGAGTTGGGCCAGCAGATCCGACGACCCGGCGAAGCTGAACCGCACGGTGACACCCGAATCCCGGAATTGCCCGGCGAGATCGGCGAAGACCGACCGCAGCGACGACGCGGCGAAGACCACGATCCCCTCGGCCGCGCGTGGCCGGTCAGCAGCGCACCCGGATATGACCATCACCGCCCCCAGTGCCGCCGCGATCCCGGCCGGGCGCCTCACGGCGCGTCCGGCTGGGTGGTCTCGACGATCACGGTGGTGGCCTTGACGACCGCGACGGCCACAGTGCCCACTTCCAGGCCGAGTGCCTCGGCGGAGTGCCTGCTCATCAGCGATACGACGGTGTGCGGCCCGCACTGCATCTCGACCTCGGCCATCACCCCGTCGGCGATCACCCGGGTGACGAGCCCGACGAGGCGGTTGCGCGCCGAACTGGCGATGCCCAGCGGGTCACCGGGCGGCGCGGCGTGCTCGCGGGCGAACTCCGCCAGCGCGCGGCCGGGAATGGCCTTGCGGCCGGTGTCATCGGTGACGGCGGTGAGACCGCCCTTGTCGATCCAGCGCCGCACGGTGTCGTCGCTGACGCCGAGAAGTGCCGCGGCGTCCCGGACCCGGATGGTCGTCATGAGACGATTTTACGGCGTAAAGACCTATCTGAAGGCGCATCTGCGGATCCGCTACGCCAGAACCGCCGTAGATCAGCGCGGCGGAACGGTCCTACTGCTCCTTGCGGAACTGTTCGTTGTAGGTCTGGATCTCGTGAGCCTCGTCCATGTCGGACCGGATGGCGGCCCGGTCATGCTTGATCGTCTTGCGCAGCGCGAACGTGATCGCCCCGATCAGGACGACCGCCGTGAGGATGATCAGAAGCGGAACCGTGTCCATGTGGGAGATTTTTGCATGCGCGCTCCCGGGCCGCCGGGCAAATACCTCAACATCCGTTTCAACATCCGTTCCGCGCACGCGCCGGTTTCAGCTGATTCTCAGGCGCAATATCCGGTCATCGCCCTCGCGGGGGTCACCGCGGCCGTCGGTGTTGCTCGTGGACAGCCACAGCGAGCCGTCGGGTGCGGCCTCGACGGTGCGCAGCCGGCCGAGCTCGCCGAGGTCGAGCCTGGCCGGGCCGCCGCCGTCGAGGGGCACCTGCCAGACCGTCCGTCCGCGCAGCGAGGCCACGTAGGCGTAGCTGCCGAGGATCGCCAGGCCGCTGGGCGAGGCGATCGAGGTGGGCTCCCACTGCGCCACCGGGTCGACGTAGCCGTCCCTGCCGCAGGCGCCCTCGCACTCCGGCCACCCGTAGTTCGACCCCGCGCTGATCAGATTGAGCTCGTCGACGTCGGAGGCGCCGAACTCACTGGCCCACAACCGGTTCCGGTCGTCGAAGGCCAGGCCCTGGATGTTGCGGTGGCCCAGGGAGAACACCGGGGAACCGGGAAAGGGGTTGTCGGCGGGAACGGCGCCGTCGGGGGTGATCCGCAGGATCTTTCCCGCCGGGGAGTCCGGGTCCTGGGCCAGGCCGGGCTCGGCGGCGGCGGCGGGGGGGACGTAGGGCATCCCGTCGGGACCC
>CAYXOM010000456.1:0-3641 GCA_964466565.1 uncultured Mycobacterium sp. | reverse complement strand
CCCCCGCCCCCGGCCCGCGGACGGCCGCCCCCGGTGCCGCCGGCGCCCCGGGGACCGCGACCCTGACCGGCGTCCCGTACGCCGGCGACGCGGCCGCGGTGCTGCTGGCCCTGCGCGACGGCGAGGACCTGCTGGTCGGCACGCCCGGGGATCTGGCGGTCACCCGCGGCCACAACAGCGGCGGCGAGCCGCGCGACGCGGTGACCGCCCGGTTCGACCCGGCGGGCCTGGTGCGGGTTAACGCCGCCGCGGAACTCGACCGCCGCGGGGCGTGGGCGCGGTGCGTGGCGGTGATCGGCGCCCTCGACGCCGCGGTGGAGTATTCGGTGGCGCACACCCGCGAGCGCGAGCAGTTCGGCCGCCCACTGAGCGCCTTCCAGTCGGTCCAGCACGCGCTGGCCACGATGGCCGGTGACGTCGAACGGGCCCGGGCCGCAGCCGGTCTCGCCGTCGCGGCGGCGGCCGAGGACGGCTTCGCCTCGCCCCGGGCCGACTACGCCGTCACGGTGGCCAAGGCCACCCTGGGACGGGTGGTGCCGGCGGTGTCGACCGCGGCCCACCAGTTGCACGGGGCGATCGGGGTGACCGTCGAACACCGGCTCTGGCTGGCGACCCAGCGGGCCCGCAGCTGGATCGGCGAGTTCGGCGACACCGCGCACTACACCCGCCGGCTGGGCCGGATGGCGCTGGCCGCCGCAGATCCGTGGGACCTCGTCGTCGACGGATCCGGCGCCGCGGGCTGATCGCGGCCGAAAACGGCTAGCTGGATCCGGCGGAACTCGAGCCGTCGGATCCGAACCACTTCTGCTTGATCAAGTCGTAGGCGCCGTCCTCGCGCATCTCGAGCAAGCTCTCGTCGAATTGCACGCGCAACGCGCTGCCGCGGCTGAAGGCGACGCCGTAATCCTCCCGCTCGAACACCGGACCCACTACCTGCGCAGTTCCAGCGCCGTCGTTGTTGACCCAGTGGTTGAGCACCGGGGCGTCGAACACGACCGCGGCGAAGTCACGTCTTTTCAGGCCGGCGAAGCATTCGTCGATCGACGGCTTGGCGACCGGGTCGGCACCGATTTCGCCGAGGTAGTCGGCCGCGCTGGTCGCCGCCACCGTGCAGACGCTCTTGCCCACCAGATCGGATGGGGTCGCGATCTGGGAGTTGATCGTGGACACGGTCAGGTTGGCGGTCAGGGTCGCGGTGAACAGCGCGACGAAGATGATGCTGACGAAGGCCAGAACGAGGCCGAGGGTGCGCGCCCCCCATTGCCGCGGGAAGTTGTCGGGCTGGGTGGCCAGCATCCCCAGACTCCAGCCGACGGCCTGCACGATCCCCGGGAAGTAGTTCCGGGACACTATCGAATCCGGGTGGCGGCGTTCCAGCAGCCAGGTGACGTGGGCGGGGATGAGGGCGATCGCCAGGGCTCCCGCGACCCAGCCGAGCACCGCCCGGGAGAACAACACGTCCAGGAATTCCCTCAGGCCGGGCAGCAATCCCCCGGTTCCGCTGTCGGGGACCAGAATCTGCAGGCCTCCGTTGTAGACCGGCTGCGAGAAGTCGAAGTTCCCGACCCTCTCGGAGGTGATCCCGATCGCGCCCACCGCGGCGTCGGCGCGTCCGACGGTGACCTCGTCGAGCACCGCGGCCTCGGTGTTGCCCGCCAGGTAGGTGATCGTCCAGCCGCGGCGGGCGGCGATCTCGTCGAGGATTTCGATGGTGAAGCCCGACCGTGCGGCACCGGTGGTCATCACGAACGGGGCTATCTCCTCGGCGGCGACGGTCACGGTGGTCGGGTCGGCGCCGGCCGGCGCCACCGGACCGGGCAGTCCGCCGATCATCCCCAACAGCAGCGTCATCACCGCCAGCGAAAGCGCGGCAGGGAGCCGTCGGAGCATGACACACAGTAACCGGCGTGCCCGGGGCAGACAGCGGAAGACCCGTGCCGCACCGGGTGGCCCGGTGCGACGATGGGCCCGTGCCGACCGAACCCTCCCGCGAGCCGGCCCGGTTGCGTTCCGGTCACCTGGGCCTCATGCAGTTGGTCGGGCAGTCCTTCTCCATCGGCCCGCTCATCGACATCGCACTGTTCCTGGGCATCGTTGCGGCCCTGGCCGGGGCTATCGGACCGTTGGCCGTCGCCTTGGCGGCGCTGGGCATGGCGACCTTCTCACTCGTGGTGGCCTTCTACGCGTCCGATACCGGCGGAGCCGGTGCGATGGGCGACTACATGGCCCGAGCCTGGGGGCCGACCGCCGGCGTCGGAGCTTTGGGGGTTTACGTGCTGTCGTTACTGTTCTCCGGTGCGGCCGGTTTCGGAATCGTCGTCGGCGAACTGGTTTCGCGGTTTTCCGCGCTGTACTTTTCAGTCGCCTTTCCGTGGTGGGCCGGTGCGCTGGTGGTCTGCGGCGCTGCGTGGTGGCTGAATGTGCGCGGAGCCTCGCTGGCAACGAAGGTTCAGTTGACGATCGTGGCCGTCTCGGTGATCCCGTTTCTGCTCACCGCCGCTGCGGCCGTGATCCACGCGGGCCCGGCCAATACCTGGTCGGTGTTCTCCTGGGGCAACCCCCATCGCGGCGATCTGTTCGGGGCTCTGCTGTTCTGCATCCTGCTTTTCGGTGGTTTCGAGACGGTGAGTTCCCTGGCCGAGGAGGCCCGTTCACCGCGGCGCAGCATTCCCATCGCCCTGGTTGCAACAGTGGCCGGATGCGCCGGCCTCCTGGTCTTCTGCTCCTACGCCGGAACGGTCTATTACGGACCCGAGAACGTCGCCCGGACATGGGGCGACGCGGTGGACGGCTTCGCGGTGATGGGGGGCGAACTGCTTGGTCCCTGGGCCGCCTTCTGGATCCGGCTGGCCTTGCTGGTGGATTTCTCGGCCACCTGCATCGGCTTCACCGTCGCGGCCCTGCGCGGCATCTATTCGCTGGCCAGGGCCGGCTATCTGCCGCGGTGGCTGGCCGGCACCAACAACCGGGGCGCCCCCGGCAACGCCGCCACCCTGGTTCTCGGCTGCGCGGTCGCGGTGATCCTGGCCGGTCTGCTGATCCCGCCCGCAGACCGCTTCGCGACGCTGTTCGTCGCGGCAACCGCTCAGGGCCTGCTGCTTGTCCTGGTCTACACCGGACTCGCCGTCGGGGCGATCCGGCTGCTGGTGACCGCCCGGACCGCGCAGCCGTGGTGGCGCTGGATCGTGTTCCCCCTGGCCACTGTGGTGCCCGGCCTGGCCCTGTACGGGAGTTTCGTGCCGTTCCCGACCTACCCGGAACGGTTCGGCCTGTACTCCGGGCTTGCCGCACTCGTGCTCGTTGCCCTGTGGCTGACGGTCATTGCTCACGCCCGGCGCCGCAATCGGTCCGCTGGTGAGAGCACAGGTCGCCCAGCCGCCCCCCGGCTGCCGCTCCCGGAGGCCATAATGACCGGCATGGCCGACTCCGACCTCCACCCGGAACTGCGGCGGGTGGCCCGGGTGGTGCCCCGCCGGGCCGTCTACGCATGGTCGCTGCCGCTGCTGCGACGACTGCCGGCCGTCAGGGGGTCTCGGGACGACGAGGTGGACGTGGTCACGCTGCCCGCCGGCGGCGGTGCCCGGCTCTACCGGCCGCCCGGCGCCGACGGGGCGCGCCCCCGCCCCGCGGCGGGCACCAGG
>CAYXOM010000455.1:0-9673 GCA_964466565.1 uncultured Mycobacterium sp. | reverse complement strand
GCCTATCCTGGCCGGGTGTCCGAAGATGGCCGCTCGTCGGCGACGCCGATCCTGATCGCCGCCGGCGTGGTCGCCCTGGTGCTGCTCGCCTCGGTGCTGTCGCGGATGACCCGGGGCGAGGAGATCACCGCCGAGGCCGGTATCGGGCGCGCCGTGGTGGGCCAGAACGACGCCCTCCAGCGGGGCAGCTACCCCGACTTCCTGCGCTACACCTGCGCCGCCGAACACGGCACCGGGACCGGTGTGCTCGAGGCCCAGCGCGACTCGGCGGCCGCCCGAGGGGCCCGGATCGTCGAGGATGTGGGGGGGTTCGCGGTCGACGCCGACCGGGCCACCGCAACGGTCACCTACCGTTTCGAGAAGGCGGCCGAGGAGAAGATCTCCACGCCGATGACGTTCGTCCGCGAGGGCGGGGAATGGAAGGTCTGTTCGCCCGGACCGGGTTGACCGGCGGTATCGCCGCACGGCGCGCCAAACCATCTGCAAGCAGGCGAATATGAACTTAGAGTGACCCGCATGTCGGCGGTTCCGGGGCCTGGGGGCCATGGGTGAACGGTTCGGCCTGGTCCAAGCCCGCACTGGCCGTCGGCGACTTCACGGTGCTGGTCGCCGAAACCTTCGCGGCGATGTTCCGTCGCCCGTTCGCCTGGCGTGAGCTGCTCGACCAGATCCTGTTCGTGGCCAAGGTCTCGATCGTGCCGACGGTGGTGCTGTCGATCCCCTACACGGTGCTGATCGTCTTCACGCTCAACATCGTGCTGCTCGACGTCGGCGCCGGCGACCTCTCCGGCGCCGGCGCGGCCCTGGCCTCGGTCACCCAGGTGGGCCCGGTGGTGACCGCCATCGTGGTGGCCGGCGCGGGGGCCACCGCGATGTGTGCCGACCTGGGCGCGCGCACCATCCGCGAGGAGATCGACGCGATGAAGGTCATCGGCGTCGATCCGATTCAGGCCCTCGTCGTCCCGCGCGTGATCGCGGCGACCTACGTCGCGCTCATGCTCTACTCGGTGGTCGCCGTTGTCGGGCTGGTCGGCAGCTACTTCTTCGTGGTGTTCATCCAGAACGTCAACCCCGGCGCGTTCGCGGCGGGGATGACCCTGCTCACCGGGCTGCCGCAGGTGATCGTCTCACTGGTCAAGGCGCTGCTGTTCGGGCTTTCGGCCGGCCTCATCGCCTGCTACAAGGGCCTGCACGTGGGGGGCGGCCCGACCGCGGTGGGCAACGCGGTCAACGAGACCGTGGTCCTGGCCTTCATCGCGCTCTTCCTGATCAACATCCTGGCCACCGCCTTCGGGGTGAAGGTGGCGCCGTGACTGCAGCGGTGCGCTCCCGGTCCGGGCCGGTGAACCGGTTCCTGGCCTCCGGCCGGGTGGTCGGTGACCAGACGGCCTTCTACCTCAAGGCACTGGCGGCGATTCCCGACGCCCTCCGCCGATACCCGACCGAGGTGCTCCGCCTCATCGCGGTCATGGGGATGGGTACCGGTGCCTTGGCGGTGATCGGCGGCACCGTCGTGATCGTCGGCTTCCTCACCCTGTCCACCGGCGCGCTGATCGCCGTTCAGGGCTACAACACCCTGTCCAACGTCGGGATCGAGGCGCTGACCGGCTTCCTGGGTGCGTTCCTCAACGTCCGCTTCATCGCCCCGGCGACGGCGGGGGTCGCGCTGGCCGCGACGATCGGAGCCGGGGCCACCGCCCAACTGGGAGCGATGCGGATCAACGAGGAGATCGATGCGCTGGAGTCGATGAGTGTGCGCCCGATCTCCTATCTGGTGTCCACCCGCATCGTCGCCGGAGTGGTCGCGGTGATCCCGATCTACACCGTCGCCGTGCTGATGTCCTTCCTGGCGACGAGGTTCGGCACCACCGTCATCTACGGGCAGTCCGCCGGCGTCTACGACCACTACTTCTCCACCTTCCTACATCCGACGGACCTGCTGTGGTCTTTCCTCGAGGTGCTGGTCATGGCGGCCGCCGTGATGACCGTGCACACCTACTACGGGTACAACGCGACCGGGGGGCCCGCCGGGGTGGGGGAGGCGGTCGGCCGCGCGGTGCGCGCCTCGATCACCGCCGGGGTCTTCATCCTGCTGTCCATCACGCTGTCGGTCTACGGGCAGTCCGGCAACTTCTACCTCTCGGGTTGAGTCGCGATGGCCAGGAGATCCCGACGTGACACGATCGACCCGATCTGGTGGGCACCACTGCCGATCGTGGTGATCATCGCCGTGATCGTGCTGACCGGCCTGCTGTTCTCCGGCACGTTGCGCAGGACCGTCCCGCTGACCGTGGTGTCCGACCGGACCGGCCTGATCATGGAGGACGGCGCCAAGGTGAAGATGCGCGGCGTCCAGATCGGCCGGGTGGTCTCGATCGGCGCCGACGAGGCCGACGGCGACCGGCTGACCCCGCAACTCGGCCTGCGCATCGACGCCGGACCGTTCCGTTATCTGCCCAGCAACGTCGAGGCGGAGATCAAGGCCAGCACCGCGTTCGGAGCCAAGTACGTCGACCTGATCGTCCCGTCCGAGGGCGCCAGCCCGGCGGCTCTCAAGCCCGGTGCCGTCCTGCGTTCACGCAACGTGACGGTGGAGGTCAATACCGTCTTCGAGAACCTGCAGACCGTGATCCGCGCGGTCGATCCCGCCAAGCTCAACGCGGTGCTCGCGGCGATCGCCGAGGGAGTGCGCGGCAAGGGCCAGCGGATGGGCCAGGCGATCACCGCCACCGACGAGGTGCTGCGGGCGGTGAACCCGCGGATGGAGACCGTGGGTGAGAACTGGCGGCTGTTCGGCGCGACGGTCGGTGCGTATTCGGAAGCGGCACAGGACATCCTGGCGCTCCTGGACTCCTTCTCCACGACTAGCCGGACCATCTCGGGGCAGGCTGCCGCCCTCGACGACCTGCTGCTGTCGGCACTGGGATTCTCCGAGTCCGGGATCACCGTGTTCGGGGCCAACCAACCCGACCTGGTGCGGGCGCTGAACACCCTGGAGCCGACGACCCGGCTGTTCGACCTCTACTCTCCGAGTTTCACCTGCCTGTTCCAGGGGGCGCAGTGGTTCCTGGACAACGGCGGCCGGGATGCCCTGGGGGGCAACGGCAAATCGGTGATCATGGACGCCGCACTGCTGCTCGGGGACGACCCGTACCGCTTCCCGCAGAACCTGCCGGTGGTCAATGCCAAGGGCGGCCCGGGCGGGCGGCCGGGCTGCGGCTCGCTGCCCGACCCGAGCAAGAACTTCCCGGTCAAGTACCTGGTGACAGACACCGGCTTCGGCACCGGCCTGGACGTCCGGCCCAACTCCGGGATCGGCTTCCCGGGCTTCAACAACTACTTCCCGGTCACCAAGGCCATCCCGGAGGAGCCCAGGATCCGCTACCCGGGGCCGCCGGCGCCGGGCCCCTGGCCGGCCTACCCGGGCGCGCCGCCCTACGGCGCCGCGGAGTACGCCCCCGACGGCACCAGGCTCTACCCACCGCCGCCGGGACCACCACCACCGTGAGTACAGGAGAGCACGGGTGAGCAGGACGAGGAAGTCGACGACACCGCGGGTGGCCGCGCTGGTGGCGATGTTCACCCTGATGAGCCTGGTCTTCATGTTCATCCTCGTGACGGTGTTCGGCCAGTTCCGATTCGACCCCCGGGTGCCCTACAGCGCGGTGTTCACCAACGTGTCCGGCCTCAAGGGCGGGAACTTCGTCAGGGTCGCCGGCGTCGAGGTCGGCAAGGTCCGCAAGCTGACCGCCAACCGGGACGGCACGGTGACCGTCGACTTCGCCGTCGACGAGGGTCTGCCGCTGACCGAAGGCACCCGGGCGCTGGTGCGCTACGAGAACCTCATCGGCGACCGCTACCTGGCCCTCGAGGACGGGCCCGGGGCGGTGCGCCCGCTGACGCCCGGCGCCACCATCCCGGTGGCCCGGACCTCCCCGGCACTGGACATCGACGCCCTGATCGGTGGTTTCCGGCCGCTGTTCCGGGCCCTGGACCCCGATCAGGTCAACGCGCTCTCCGGTCAGTTGCTCCGGGTGTTCCAGGGGCAGGGCGGCACCGTCTCCTCGGTGCTGGCCCAGACCGCGGCCCTGACCACCACGCTGGCCGGCCGCGACGAACTGATCGGCGAGGTGATCACCAACCTCAACACGGTGCTGGGCACCTTCTCCGAGCGCGACGACGAGTTCGCCCGCGGACTGGACTCGCTGTCCGGACTCGTCGACGGGCTGGCCGAGCGCCGCACCGACATCACCACCGGCCTGGCCTACATCAACGCCGCGTCCGCGTCGGTGACCGACCTATTGGCCACCGCCCGCGAGCCTATCCGGGAGACCGTGGTCCAGACCGACCGCTTCGCCGGCCAGGTGATGGCCGACGCCGAGTACGTCGACGAGTTGGTCCGGACCCTGCCGGACGCCTATCAGGTGCTGGCCCGAAACGGCCTCTACGGCGACTACTTCGGGTTCTACCTGTGCGACGCGATCCTCAAGCTCAACGGCAAGGGCGGCCAGCCGGTGTTCGCCAAACTCGTCGGCCAGGACACCGGGCGGTGCACGCCCAAATGAGAAGAAGCGCGGTGCACGCCCAAATGAGAAGAAGCGCGGTGCACGCCCACATGAGAAGAAGCGCGGTGCACGCCCACATGACAAGGCCCACATGAGAAGGCCCAGCGTCAAACCCCTGGCCGAACGCAACCGGCTGGCGGTGGGAGCCGTCGGTATCACCGTCTTGATCGCGCTGGTGGTCGCGATCTTCTCCTACGACCGGATCCCGCTGATCAAGGGCACCCGGGACCATTCGGCCTACTTCGCCGAGTCCGGCGGGATCAGGACCGGCAGCGAGGTGCGGGTCTCGGGCATGGAGGTGGGCCGGGTCTCGGGCGTCCGCCTCGACGGCACCAGGGTGCAGGTGGACTTCACCGTCGCCAGGGCGGTCGAACTCGGCGAGCGCACCGAGGCGGCGATCAAGACCGAGACCGTGCTGGGCAGCAAGTTCCTCGATCTGACCTCCCGCGGGGAGGGCACCCTGTCGGGCCCGATCCCGCTGGAGCGGACCCGCTCGCCCTACGACCTCGCCGACGCGCTGGGGGACTTGACCACGACCATCAGCGGCCTGGACACCGTCCAGCTCTCCGAGGCGCTGACGACCCTGGCCGACACCTTCGCCGAGACACCCGACGACCTGCGGATCGCGTTGCGGGGGGTGGCGCGGTTCTCCGACACCCTGGGCGCCCGCGACGCCAAACTGCGTGATCTGCTCGCCGACGCCAACGCGGTCACCGGGGTGCTGGCCACGCGCAGCGATCAGATCGCGCGCCTGGTGGCCGGCGCCAACGCGCTGCTCGCCGAACTGCTGACCCAACAGGCGTCGGTGGACGCGCTGATGGGCAACCTCAGCGCGGTGTCCGGTCAGATCTCCGGTCTGGTCGCCGACAACCGCACCCAGCTCACACCCGCGCTGGACAAGCTCAACGGCGTGCTGGCGATCCTGGACAACCGCAAGCAGGAACTGCAGCGCACGCTCTACCTGCTGCGCCGCTACGCGATGTCGTTCGGCGAGGTGCTCGGGTCCGGGCCGTTCTTCAAGGCCTCGGTGGTCAACCTCGTGCCCGGCCAGTTCGCCCAGCCCTTCATCGACGCGGCGTTCTCCGATCTCGGCCTGGACCCCAACGTGCTGCTGCCGTCGGAACTCGCCGACCCGCCGGTGGGACAGCCCGGGACCCCCCCGCTGCCGTCGCCCTTCCCGCGCACCGGTCAGGGCGGCGAGCCGCATCTGAACCTGCCCGACGCGATCACCGGGAAACCCGGCGACCCCCGGTATCCCTATCGGGAGCCGCTGCCGGCCCCGCCACCGGGCGGGCCGCCACCGGGTCCGCCCGCCCTCGCCCCGGCGCCCGGCGAACTGCCGCCCCCGTCCATACCGCCGCCGCCGCCCGCCGAGGGACGGCCATGAGCGCCGCGCCCGCCGGTCTGGCCCGCCGGGTCCTGCAGTTCGTCACCGCGCTGGCCCTGATCGCGGTTCTCGTGCTCGGCATCACCGTGGTCAGCACATCATGGTGGCGCGGTGCCAGCCGGAACACCTTCACGGCCTTCTTCGCCGACACCCACGGCCTGTACGCCGGCGACGAGGTGCGCATCCTCGGCGTCGAGGTCGGGAAGGTGGAGAGGATCGAACCCCAGCGTGAGGCCGCCAAGGTGACCTTCTCGGTGGACCGCAGGTACCCGGTGCCCGCCGAGGCGAAGGCGGCGATCCTGTCGCCGTCGCTGGTCACCGCCCGGGCGATCCAGCTGGTGCCGGCGTATTCCGGCGGCCCGCAACTCGCCGACGGCGCGGTGATCGGCATCGAGCGCACCGCCGTGCCGGTCGAGTGGGACGACCTGCGCCGGCAGCTGGAGCGGCTGACCGAATCGCTGCAGCCGGTGACCCCCGGTGGACCGAGCCCGCTCGGGGAGTTCATCGACAGCACCGCGGCGAACCTGCGCGGCGAGGGCGACACCGCGCGCGAGACGGTGATCAAACTCGCCCAGGCGATCTCCGCGCTCGGCGACCACAGCACGGACATCTTCGGCACCGTGAAGAATCTTCAGTTGCTGGTGTCGGCGCTGTCCTCGAGCAGCGACTTGCTGGCTGCGTTCAACACCAACCTTGCTGACGTCTCCGGGGCGTTGTCGAACTCTCCCGACGAGATCGGCGCCGCGACAAGAGGTCTGAATGCCGCGGTGGCCGAATTGCGCGACTTCGTCGCCGAGAACCGCGAGGGCTTGGGCTCCACGGTCGATCACCTCAACGCGATCACCACCGCGCTCAACGACAGTCGGGGAGACCTCAAGCAGGTCCTGCACATCACCCCGACGGTCTTCGCCAACTTCACCAACATCTACCAGCCCGCCCAGAGCGCGATCACCGGCATCCTGGCGCCGGTGAACTTCGCCGACACCGTGAAGTTCATCTGCGGGTCGATCGAGGCCGCCTCCCGCAAGGGCTGGGAGCAATCCTCCAAGCTGTGCGTGCAGTACCTCGCGCCGATCATCAAGAACCGGCAGTTCAACTACCCGCCGCTGGCGGGCAACCCGTTCGTCGGCGCGGCGGCGCGGCCCAACGAGATCACCTACAGCGAGGACCGGCTCAATCCCCGGCTGCCGCCCGCCGCTCCGGTGCCGGCCGCGCGGACTCCCGCGGTTCCCGCCGCCGAGGTGAGCGCCCCGGCGCCGACCGACCCCGGCCTCGGGCTCTCCGGGCTGATGGTCCCGCACGGGGGCACCCCGTGAGGCGGCTGGTGGCCGGCCTGCTGGCGGCGGGGCTCCTGCCCGCGTCGGCCGGCTGCGAGTGGCGCGGCCTGAACTCGCTGACCCTGCCGGGGACCGCCGGCGACGGCAGCGGCTCCTACACCGTCGCGGCACAACTGCCCGACGTGGTGACCATCCAGGAGAACAGCCGCGTCCGGGTCGCCGACCTCAACGTCGGCACCGTCACCCGGATCGAGGTCCAGGACTGGCACGCGCTGGTCACCATGCGGATCGACCGCGACGTGGTGCTGCCGGCCAACGCCACCGCCAAGGTGGGCCAGACCAGCCTGCTGGGGTCGATGCACATCGAACTGGCCCCGCCCACTGACGTCGCGCCCGAGGGGAGGCTCACCGACGGCTCGGTGATCCCGCTGTCCCGGGGCAGCATGTACCCGACCACCGAGCAGACGCTGGCATCGGTGTCGCTGCTCCTCAACGGCGGCGGGCTGGGCCAGTTGCAGGAGATCACCACCGCTTTCGCCAGGGCCCTGGCCGGCCGCGAGGAGGAGATGCGCAGCCTGCTGACTCAGCTCGACACGTTCATCGCCGCACTCAACGACCAGACCGACGACATCATCACCGCGACCGAGCGGCTCAACGCGCTGGCCGGACAGGTCGCCGCCCGCGACCAGACGGTGAACGACGCGCTGACGTCGATCCCGGAGGCCCTGGCGGTGCTGGCGGATTCGCGCGCCAAGCTCGCCGGCGCCATCGATGCACTGGGCAAGTTCGGCGCCGTCGCCGCCTCCACGGTCAGCCAGACCAAGGAGTCTCTGGTGAACAACCTGCGCAACATCGCCCCGCCGTTGCGCGAACTGGCCGACGCCGGCCCGGCGCTGACCCGCGGCCTGGACTTCCTGTCGACCTACCCCTGGGTCAAGAGCAACATCCCCAACTGGTTCCGCGGCGACTTCGCCAACATCACCCTGGTGATCGACCTGACCCTGAGCCGCATCGACAGCGCGCTGTTCACCGGATCGAAGTGGGAGGGCAACCTCACCGAACTGGAGTTGCAGTGGGGCCGAACCATCGGGCAGATGCCCAGCCCCTACACCGCGGCCAACCCGCTGATCGCGCCTTACAACTTCGGGGGGTACTGAGGTGCTGCGACTTCCCCGTCCGGTCGTGATCCAGCTGGCCATCCTGGCGGCGATCACCCTGGTCTCCGGTGCGGTGATGATCTTCGCGTTCGCCGGTGTCCCGGCGCTGCTGGGCATCGGCCGCTACCGGCTGCTGGTGGACCTGCCCACCTCCGGAGGCCTGTACCCGACCTCGGTGGTCAACTACCGCGGCAGCGAGGTCGGGCGGGTCACCTCGATCCAGGTGACCCGTGACGGGGTGCGCGCGGTGCTGCGGATGGATTCCGGGGTGCCCATTCCGGCGGACGTGACCGCCGCGGTGCACAGCCGCTCGGGGATCGGCGAGCAGTACCTCGACCTCACCCCGCCGCAGGGTTCGGTGACCGATCGCAACCTGGCCGACGGGGACGTCCTGCTGGTCGCCGAGGACCAGATACCGCCGGACATCGCCGGTCTGCTCGACGCGGCCAATCGCGCCATCACCGCGATACCGCCGGACAACCTGCGCACGGTCGTCGACGAGGCCGCCCGGGCGGTCGGCGGCCTGGGGCCGGAGTTGGCCCGCATCATCGACGGGTCGACCTCGCTGGCGATCGAGGCCGGCAAGGCCGTCGACCCGCTGACCCGGTTGATCGACGAGGCGCCGCCGGTGCTGGACTCCCAGGTGCGCACCGCAGACTCCATCGCCGCCTGGGCGGCCAGGATGGCCACCATCACCGGCCAGCTGGCCGAACAGGACAGGGCATTCGCCGGACTGCTCTCCGCCGGCGGGCCCGCGCTGACCGAGGGCAAGGCGCTCTTCGACCGCATCTCGCCCGCCCTGCCGGTGCTGCTGGCGAACCTGGTCAGCGTCGGCGACGTCGCGGTGACGTACGGCAACAGCCTCGAGCAACTGCTGGTCCTCTTCCCGCAGGGCACCGCGGTGATGTCGGCGATCACGGTGGCCAACGCCGGGACCCAGCAGGACTACCGCGGGATCTACCTGGACTTCAACCTCAACCTCAACCTCCCCCCGCCGTGCAACACCGGATTCCTGCCGGTCGCCCAGCAGCGCTCGCCCGCCCAGGTGGACTATCCGGAGCGGCCCGCCGGCGACCTGTACTGCCGGATCCCGCAGGACTCGGAGATGAACGTCCGCGGCGTGCGCAACATCCCGTGCGCCACCGACCCGGCCAAGCGTGCGCCCACGGTGGAACTGTGCGAGAGCAGCGAGGTCTATGTCCCGCTCAACGACGGCTACAACTGGAAGGGCGATCCCAACGCCACCATGTCCGGCCAGGGTGTGCCGCAGTACCCGCCGGGGACCGA
>CAYXOM010000454.1:0-2153 GCA_964466565.1 uncultured Mycobacterium sp. | reverse complement strand
GGGCTTGCGCAGCGTCGCCTCGCGGGCGGCCAGGTCGGCGATCATCGGCTCGGACCACCTCAGACACAGCCGCACGAAGCGGCTCGACAGTTCGAGTGCGGTGACGCTGGCGATCGGATCGGCCAGTTCGGCGGGATCGAATTCGACGTCATCGGCGAGGGGCTGAGGAGGTGTGGGTTCGGGCATGGGTCAGAGTGTCCCAGGGGGGTCTGACATATCCCGGGAAGCGCTGCCGGGCGGGGGGCCGTCGGCGTCGGCGCGCCGTTGCCGGCGGCAGCGCTCCGAGCAGTAGCGGACGGCGTCCCAGTCCCGGGCCCATTTCCTGCGCCACTCGAACGGACGGCCACAGGTCTGGCAGGTCTTCGGCGGGTGGCCGTTCTTGGCGCGGGCCCGGGGCGGCACGGCGCTCAGCTGGCGGTGGTGTGTCCGGCCGAGTCCGGATCGGTTGCTCCGGGCCTCCGCTCGGTCAGCCGGATGACCGGCAGTTCCCGGTCGGTCTGCGCCTGGTATCTGGTGAATCGGGACGATGCGGCGGTGATCGCCCGCCAGGCCCGCTCCCGTTCCTCGCCGTGCAGCTGCTCGGCGGCGACGGCCACTGCGCGGCCGCCGATCTCGATGTCGACCCGATCGGGGTGGGCGGCGATGTTGTGGTACCACGCGGGGTTGCGGGCCGCGCCGGCCGCCGACGCCACGATCAGCCAGCTGCCGTCCGGGCCGGGGAACCACACCAGCGGGGTGCTTCGGCGCTGGCCGCTCTTGCGTCCGACGGTGGTCAGGACCAAGCCGTCGGTGCCGCCCAGCAACTTTCCGCCTCTGCGGATACTCCTGCTCATGACGCGGTTGAGGAGCCGCAGCACCCGGCCCCCGGGCTGGCGCGCTCCCCGCGTTCCGTTCGTCGTGTCGAACGCCATGCTCATGACCGTACTGTCTCCACCCCCGGCGCACGGACTGGTTCACGGCGACTTCCACATCCGTCAACGCAGACGGGGAAGGACCAATCTGCCGAATCCGCCCTTGCGATGGCGGTGTCCCCGGTGGCTGCCCCAGGTCGGGCCGTAGTCCTGCGGGGGAAGCGGCCGGGGCGGCGGCGGCGCGGCACACTCGTCGCACTGCTCGAGGTGCGCACCGTAGCGCTCGTGGGAGTGCCTGACTCCCGCGCACTTCGGGCACAGCAACAGCTTTCCGGGCATGGTGCAACACGTGCCCGGCTCCCGCCCGACGGGATGCCACGAGCACCGAGTGCTGAATGAGCGCTCCCGTCAGTGATTTCACTCTTGCTAACCTCGTCCCATGCCGCGAAAGCTCAGTGATGAAGAGGTCGAGGCCTATCTGGACAGCCGCCCGGCTTGGGCGGTCCTGAGCACCGTCGACAAGGACGGCTTTCCGCATTCGGTCCCGCTCGGCTACTTCCGCTTCGGCCGCGACATCGTCATGGGTGTGCGCGACGGGACGCGCAAGGTCGCCAACGTCGAAGGCAATCCGAACGTGAGCGTCCTGCTCGAGGACGGCTCGACCATGGCCGATATCCGGGGAGTCATGCTCCAGGGTCGCGCCCGGATCGTCCGCGACCACGATGAGGCGCTACTGCTCGCCCGCGAGGGCGCCCGCGCCCGGGGCGTCCCGGAGTCCGAGTGGCCCACCGCGCCCAGGCCGGGCGCGGCCTACATCCGGATGACGCCGGTGCGAACGCTGTCCTGGGACTATTCAGCCCCGGAAGAGAGCTGACGCCGGCAAACAGGGCTGCGCCCAATGGTTATGCGCCACCCACGGTGACGCGGCGGCGGCGATCGACCACGCCGCCTCTTGCGGGACGTCGATCACCTGATACCGCTTGACCCCGGCCGCGGTGGCGGCGATCAGCGTGGCCAACCCTGCCCGCCGCTGCGCCCAGGTCTGTCGCACGGTCCAGGCGATGATGCCCGCGCCTTCGACACAGTCACGCCGGCGCTCCAGGCTGCCGGACCGGGCGACCAGCCATCCGGCCGAGACCTGATGTCCCAGCGAGCGCGCCCGGTCGGCGGCCAGCAACCCACAGCACACCGACAGAACGCCCAGCGCCACCCAGAAACCCGCCGGCAGCCCGACCGCCACGCCAACCACAGCCAGCACGGCGGGGGGGGCCCGGGGCCCGGGCCCGCCGCCCCCCGGGGGGG
>CAYXOM010000453.1:0-5465 GCA_964466565.1 uncultured Mycobacterium sp. | reverse complement strand
GAAACGAGGACATCCGTCTGCCAAACTCGGTACAACCCTTTAGATCAGCGTACCGTAAACGGCAGGCACACCCCGACCACCCGCCACATCCCGGCCTTCAAGCTCACCCGAAGCTCGGCCGCCTACTGGCGCGGCGACCAGAACAACGCCAGCCTGCAGCGTATCTACGGCACCGCCTGGGAATCTCAGGAGGCGCTCGACCGCCACCTGCACCTGCTCCAGGAGGCGGCCCGCCGCGACCACCGCAAGCTCGGTGTGGAGCTGGACCTGTTCAGCTTCCCCGACGAGATCGGCTCGGGCCTGGCCGTCTTCCACCCCCGCGGCGGCATCGTGCGCCGCGAGATGGAGGAGTACTCCCGGCGCAAGCACATCGAGGCCGGATACGAGTTCGTCAACACCCCGCACATCACCAAGGAGCAGCTCTACGTCACCTCCGGTCACCTCGAGTGGTACGCCGACGGGATGTTCCCCGCGATGCACATCGACGCCGAGTACGACTCCGGCGGTGCGCTGCGCAAGCCCGGGCAGGACTACTACCTCAAGCCGATGAACTGCCCTATGCACCACCTGATCTACCGCTCGCGCGGCCGCTCCTACCGGGAATTGCCGCTGCGGCTCTTCGAGTTCGGCACGGTCTACCGCTACGAGAAGTCCGGGGTGGTGCACGGACTGACCCGGGTGCGGGGGATGACCCAGGACGACGCCCACATCTACTGCACCCGCGACCAGATGCGCGACGAACTGGCCTCGCTGCTGGGTTTCGTGCTCGACCTGCTCGCCGACTACGGTCTGGACGACTTCTACCTCGAGCTGTCCACCAAGGACCCGCAGAAGTACGTCGGCTCCGACGAGCTGTGGGACGAGGCCACCGAGGTGCTGGCTGAGGTGGCCGAATCCAGCGGGCTGCACCTGGTGCCCGACCCCGGCGGCGCGGCCTTCTACGGGCCCAAGATCTCGGTCCAGGTGCGCGACGCCCTCGGCCGCAGCTGGCAGATGTCGACCATCCAGCTCGACTTCACCATGCCCGAGCGGTTCGAGTTGGAGTACACCGCCGCCGACGGCAGCCGCGAGCGTCCGGTGCTGATTCACCGGGCCCTCTTCGGCTCCATCGAACGGTTCTTCGGGATCCTCACCGAGCACTACGCGGGGGCGTTCCCGGCCTGGCTGGCCCCGGTCCAGGTGGTCGGGATCCCGGTGGCCGCCGAGCACGTCGCCTACCTGGAGGACATCGCGGCCGAACTGCGTTCGGCAGGTCTGCGGGCGGAGGTCGACTCCTCCGACGACCGGATGGCGAAGAAGATCGTCAACCACACCAACCAGCGGGTTCCCTTCATGCTGCTGGCCGGGGACCGCGACGTCGAGGCCGGGGCCGTCAGCTTCCGGTTCGCCGACCGCAGCCAGATCAACGGGGTGCCGCGCCCGGCTGCCCTGGCGGCGATCCGGCAGTGGGTGGCCGACCGGCGCAACGCCGTCCCGACCGCCGACCTGGTGAAGGCCGGCAGTGACTGACGAACTGATCGACGCCGGGGTCGGTGACCCCGACCGGCTGCAGCGGCTGTGGACCCCGCATCGGATGAGCTACATCGTGAACTCGCCGAAATTCGGCGGTTCGGCCGGATCATCGGAGCCCTTCAGCGACATACCGAACCTGCCCGACGAGGAGGGTCTGGTGATCGCCCGCGGTGAGCTGGTCTACGCCGTGCTCAACCTCTACCCCTACAACCCCGGGCACCTGATGGTGGTTCCCTATCGCAGGGTGGCCGAACTGGAAGATCTCACCGATCCGGAGAGTGCCGAGCTGATCCTGTTCACCCAGAAGGCGATTCGGGTGATCAAGGCGATCTCCCGCCCCGACGGTTTCAACGTCGGGCTCAATCTCGGCCGTTCGGCCGGCGGGTCTCTGGCCGAGCATCTGCACATGCACGTGGTGCCGCGCTGGTCGGGGGATGCAAACTTCATCACCGTCGTGGGGGAGACCAAGGTGATCCCGCAACTGCTGCGCGACACTCGCAAGCTGCTGGCCGACGAGTGGGCCGCCCAGCGGTGAGCGACTTCTACCTGATGACCCGCGCGGCCTACGTCCGGCTCAGCGCCCCGCTGGCCCGCGCGGCACTGCGCGCCGGACTGACCCCGGACACCGTCACCATCATCGGCACCGCCGGTTCGGTGCTGGCGGCGCTGACGCTGTTCCCGACCGGCCATCTGCTGGCCGGCTGGCTGGTGGTCTCCGTCTTCGTCCTCGCCGACATGCTCGACGGGGCGATGGCGCGCGAACGCGGCGGCGGCACCAGGTTCGGGGCCGTGCTCGACGCCACCTGCGACCGGATCAGCGACGGCGCGATCTTCTGCGGGCTGCTGTGGTGGGCGGCCTTCGGCCTCGGTAACGCCCCACTGGTGGTGGCGACCCTGATCTGCCTGGTCACCTCGCAGGTCATCTCCTACATCAAGGCGCGCGCCGAGGCCAGCGGACTGACCGGCGACGGCGGCTTCATCGAACGGCCCGAGCGACTGGTCATCGTGCTGCTCGGCGCCGCCCTGTCGGATCTGCCGTTCTACCCCGCACCGGTGGTGCTCGACGTGGCCATGTGGCTGCTGGCGATCGCCAGTCTCATCACCGTCGGGCAGCGCCTGCACTCGGTGCGCACCTCCCCGGGCGCGATGGACCTCATCGAGAGCCCCGGGGAACCGGGGACGCAGTGATCGCCGGAGCGCAACTCACCGACTGGGGGTACGCGGCCGGCTGGAAGCTGGTGCGCGCGATGCCCGAGAGCGTAGCGCGCGCCGTCTTCGGTGCCGGCGCCCGCTATGCGGCGCGCGGCGGCGGACCCGAACAGTTGCGCCGGAATCTGGCCCGGGTGGTCGGCACCACCCCCGCCGGGGTTCCCGAGACGCTGATGCGCGCGGCGCTGGCGTCCTACGCCCGGTACTGGCAGGAGGCCTTCCGGCTGCCGGCGATGGACCCCGCCGCCCTCGCGGCGCGCCTGGACCGCCGCTTCGTCGGCGCGCAGCACTTCGACGCCGCGCTGCGCGGCGGGCGGGGGGCGGTGATGGCGTTGCCGCACAGCGGGAACTGGGACATGGCCGGGGTCTGGTTGGCGCAGCGGCACGGCACCTTCACCACCGTCGCCGAACGGCTCAAGCCCGAGTCGCTCTACGACCGCTTCATCGCCTACCGCGAGAGTCTGGGCTTCGAGGTGCTGCCGCTGTCGGGCGGGGCGCGGCCGCCGATGGACGTCCTGGCCGACCGGTTGCGCGCCAACAGGTTCGTCTGCCTGCTGGCCGACCGGGACCTGACCCGGTCGGGGGTGCAGGTGGACTTCTTCGGCGAGCCGACCCGGATGCCGGCCGGCCCGGCACGGCTGGCCGTCGAGACCGGGGCGCCGCTGCATCCGACGCACATCCACTACGACGGGGACGACTGCGTGATCCGGGTCTGGCCGGCCCTCGACACCGGCTCGGGCGACGTCGCGGCCATCACCCGGGCGCTGGCCGACCGGTTCGCGGCCAACATCGCCGAGCACCCCCAGGACTGGCACATGCTGCAGCCCCTGTGGCTCGGTGACCTCTCCGATCGGCGGCGCGCGGCGCTGGCCGGGGAGACCGGCTGATGCGCATCGGGATGGTCTGCCCCTATTCCTTCGACGTGCCCGGCGGAGTGCAGGCCCACGTGCTGGACCTGGCCGAGGAGTTCCGCCGCCGCGGCCACGTGGTCAGCGTCCTGGCTCCGTCGTCTCCCAACGTCAGGCTGCCCGACTACGTGGTCTCCGGCGGCAAGGCCGTCCCGATTCCCTACAACGGCTCGGTGGCCCGGCTGCGGTTCGGCCCGGCCACCCATCGGATGGTCAAGAAGTGGATCGCCGGCGGTGACTTCGACGTGCTGCATCTGCACGAGCCCAACGCCCCGAGCCTGTCGGTGCTCGCGCTGATGGTCGCCGAGGGACCGATCGTGGCGACGTTCCACACCTCCACGACCAAGTCGCTGGCGCTGGGGCTGTTCCAGGGTGTGCTGCGTCCCTGGAACGAGAAGATCGTCGGGCGCATCGCGGTGTCGGATCTGGCCCGGCGCTGGCAGATGGAGGCCCTGGGCTCCGACGCGGTGGAGATCCCCAACGGGGTCGACGTGGCCTTCTTCGCGTCAGCCCCGCTGCTGCCCGGCTACCCCCGGCCCGGCAGGACCGTGTTGTTCCTGGGCCGCTACGACGAGCCCCGCAAGGGGATGGCGGTGCTGCTCGGCGCGCTGCCGGCGCTGGTGGAGAGGTTCGCCGAGGTCGAGGTCCTCGTCGTCGGCCACGGCGACGAGGAGCAGTTGCGCGACGAGGCCGGGGATCTGGCGGGGCACCTGCGCTTCCTCGGCCAGGTCGACGACGCCGAGAAGGCGTCGGCGGTGCGCAGCGCCGACGTCTACTGCGCACCCAACACCGGCGGGGAGAGTTTCGGGATCGTCCTGGTGGAGGCGATGGCGGCCGGAACCCCGGTGGTGGCCAGCGACCTCGACGCCTTCCGGCGCGTTCTGGACGACGGCACCGCGGGCCTTCTGGTGCCGGTGGGCGACTCCGCCGCACTGGCCCAGGCGCTGATCGCCGTCCTCGGCGACTCCCTGCTGCGCGGCCGCTGTGTCAAGGCGGCCAGCCTCGCGGTCCGGCGATATGACTGGTCGGTGGTCGCCGAGGAGATCATGCGCGTCTACGAGACGGTGGCGGTGCCCGGCGTCAAGGTGGGAGTGGCCGGCGGTGCCGTCCGGAGCGGCGCCTGATGGTCCCGGGGCTGCACTGGACACTGATCGCCGTCCTGCTGGCCGTCCTGATCCTGTCGGCGCTGTGGGCCTATCAGACCGCCAACCGGTTGGACCGCCTGCACGTGCGCTACGACCTGTCCTGGCAATCGCTGGACGCCGCGTTGGCCCGCCGCGCGGTGGTTGCCCGCGCCATCGCCGCCGACCTCGGCTCCGGCAGTGGCGGACTCGCCGCCCTCGCCGACGCCGCCGAACGTGCCCCCCGGCCGGATCGTGAGGGCTGCGAGAACGAACTGTCCACGGCGCTGAGCCTGGTCGATTCCGAGCACATCCGCCCGCCGCTACTGGCCGAACTCACCGAAGCGGAGTCCCGGGTGCTGCTGGCCCGCCGCTTCCACAACGACGCGGTCCGCGACACCCTTGCGCTGCGCGAGCGC
The DNA here is from genome assembly GCA_964466565.1 of uncultured Mycobacterium sp. Classification (GTDB taxonomy): domain Bacteria; phylum Actinomycetota; class Actinomycetes; order Mycobacteriales; family Mycobacteriaceae; genus Mycobacterium. The sequence continues at coordinate 296 of CAYXOM010000453.1, read as the reverse complement.
CGGTCGGTGCGCTGGCTGCGCCTGGGCGGGCGGGCGCGGCTGCCGAGCTACTTCGAGATCGCCGAACCGGCGCAGCGATGACCCCGCCCCGCACCTCGGCTCGGGTGGTACTGCTCGACGCGGACGGATCGGTGCTGCTGTTCTGCGGATCCGACCCGGCGATCTCCACCGGCGAGGCGCCCCGGTGGTGGTTCACCGTCGGCGGCCGGGTCCGCCCGGGCGAACCGCTGGCCCGGACCGCGGCCCGGGAGACCGCCGAGGAGACCGGCCTGCTGGTCGACCCGGCCACGCTGGTC
>CAYXOM010000452.1:0-6661 GCA_964466565.1 uncultured Mycobacterium sp. | reverse complement strand
GGGGTGGGCGCCCCCCCCCACCCCCGCCGCCACCGACGGCGCGGCCGACCGGCCGGCCGCCCGGACGGCCCCGCAGCGGGATGACCGCGACTCCACCCGCGATCCCGCCCCGGTCGGCATCGTCGCGCCACTGCCCGCCCCCGCCGCTGCCGGCGCGCCGGTGTCGGCGACGGCGCAGGCCGAGGAGTTCGCCACCGCACTCTCCCAGCCCGAGGGCCTGCCGGCGAACCCGCCGGAGGGCCAGGCAGTCGCGGTCGCGCCGACGGCCTCGGTCGCCGCCGCGGAGATGGCCGCGCCGCCCCAGATCGGGGTGCCCGTGCAGGCGGCGCCCGCCGAGGTCACCACGGTGCTGCCCGGCACGCTGGGCACGCTGCTCGGCGGTTTCGCCGACGACGTTCCGGCCCCCCCGGGTGAGTCGCCGCTGTCCTGGGCGATGCTGGCCGCCGCGCGCCGGGAATCTCCCGTCGCTCCCGCCGCGGCCGCGCAGGCCGTCCCGAGCGTGCCGCAGTCGGTGTGCTCGGAATCGACCACCGCCTGCGCGCTGATCGTGGGCCCCAGCGGCGTGCCCGTTCCGTCGCAGGCCTATGTCGACAACGTGATGGCTCTCTACGTCCAGCCCAGCAGCCCCGCCACCGACTACACCGTGCAGGTGATCGACTCCCCCGAGGGCGCCAACCCGATCACCGGCGTCAAGAGCCTGCCGCTGACCATCTCGGTGGTCCAGGGGCAGGAGATCGTCGAGAACACCGTCAACGCCCTGACCCTGCCCACCGGCCCGGTCGCCCCGGGCACGCCGTTCACCTACTTCGGCTTCTCGCAGAGCGCGATCATCGCCTCGCTGCTGCAGCAGGACATGCTCGACGATCCGGCCCTGCTGCCGGGTCTGGACCGAGACAACCTGTCGTTCGTGACCGTCGGCAACGAGATGAACCCCAACGGCGGATGGTTCTCGCGCTTCCCGACCGTCGGCGGGTTCGACCTGGCCTTCCCCAGCACCGGACTGGAGTTCTACGGCCCGTCCCCGCAGGAAGCGTTCCCGACGACCAACTACACCTTGGAATATGACGGCTTCGCCGACTTCCCGCGCTACCCGCTCAATGTGCTCTCGGTGCTCAACGCGGCGATGGGCATCGCGCTGGTGCACACCAACTACACCAACCCGATCTACTTCGAGAACACCTACGGCGACGACCCGATCGCCACCGACGGCCCCGGCACCGCCTGCAACGAGGGCACCAGCGCGTTCTGCTCGCAGTTGCCCTCGACCGCGGAGAACCAGCGTTACTTCTTCATGAAGACCCCCAACCTGCCGCTGCTGGTACCGCTGCGGGCGATCCCGCTGATCGGTAACCCGCTGGCCGACCTGATCCAGCCGGTGCTCAAGGTGATCGTCGACCTCGGCTACGGCGATCCCGCGCACGGGTTTTCCTCCGGGGTGCAGCCGCCGGCCAACACCTCGGTCACCATCGGGCTCTTCCCGCAGGTCAACCCGCTAGAGGTGCTCGAGCGGCTGGTCAATGGAGTGGTGGAGGGCGTCACCGACTTCGTCGCCTCGTTCGGGCCCGGCGGCTCGGTGCAGCGCGAGATCGCTGCGATCGGCAGCACGCTGGCCACACTGGCCGCGTTGCCGACCTCCGGGCCGGCCGGCCTCGCCGGGGCGCCCGGCGCCGGCGGCATCATCGACTCGGTGATCGGGACCGTCCAGAAGGTCATCAACGACGTCGCCTTCTTCATCTCCGCGGGCGCCTCGGCCCTCTACACCACCCTGCTGGCCACCGCCGACTTCCTCAACGCCGGCACCATCTCGCTGCTGGGCTACGGCGCCAACCTCGCCCTCAACGGAGTCGCCCAGGCCCTCGGCGGGGACCCGATCGGCGGGCTGGTCAACGCGATCGGCCTGCCCATCGCGGCGGTCGCCGGCCAGATCACCACCGTGAGCGTGTTCCAGATCCTGGTCTGGCTGGAGGCCCTGCTCGCCGTCGCCACCGGCTGCGGGCCGGGCGCCCCCACCACCCCGGGCTGGATCCAGGTGGCGCTGGGCACGGTCCCGCCGGCCCTGCTCGGACTCTGTTCGGCCTGACCGGCGCTGGGTCAGTGGGTGATCACGAGGTCATACCGCCGAGCCCCACGAGGGCGCGCGCGTGCTCGAGTTCGCCGAGGTGGCGGATGCCGTGCTGGTAAATCCAGCACTCCACCCCGTCGACACGAAGAATCTGCTCACCGCGCACCACCCGGTGCACGTAGGCGTTCTGGGCGTCGGCCGGGAACGTCCCGCCGAAGAGCACCTCGCCAAGATCGTCGGGGGCTAGTTCGTCGAGCCACTTCTCGGTGGCCGCGAACGTCTGCCTGGTGAACTCGACGAGCGCATCGTAGTCGCCGACGCGCTGCTGCATCATCTGCTCGACGGTGGTGTTCTTGCCGATGTCGTCGACGACGATGCCGACCTTTGCGGCCCAGCCTTCCGTGGACCAGAGCGCCGGAGTGCCAGACAGCACTGCACGCGCGAAATCCTCCATCCGGGCCATGTGGTTCACGGTGAACGCGATGGGCAGCACCCCGTCACGTTCGACGTGGTTGACGTGCTCGGGGCCCATGGTCGCGAGCGCCTCGAGCCACAGCGCATGCATCCCCCGGATGCGTCGCAGCAGCGAGTCGAGACAGTTCGACCAGGGCGAGCCCGCGGGCACGGGCGGCGACTGCGTCGGGTACCACCCGTTCCCCTCGTTGGCCGTCTCTACCGACGTAGGGTGTGACACCGCGGAAACCCCTCTGCTCGCATGGGCGTTCGGCGCGACGCTCGGGACCGCCGCGGGCAATAGTACCCGGTCGGCACCCGCGGACCTCAGGGCAGCGGCGTCACGTCGACCGAGACGTCGATGGAGCTGTTCTCGGATTCGGTGAAGATGATGCCGCGAAGCGGCGGCACGTCCGCGTAGTCGCGGCCCCAGCCGACAAGGATGTAGCGCTCGTCGACGAGCTGGTCGTTGGTCGGGTCGAATCCGATCCACAGATCCCCGGGCGCCCATACCGCCGCCCAGGCGTGCATGGCGTCGATGCCGAACACCCGCTGCCTGCCCGGGGGCGGGTCGGTGGCCAGGTACCCCGACTCGTAGCGGGCGGCCAGGCCGTTGGCCCGCAGGCAGGCGATGGCCAGCCGGGCGAAGTCCTGACAGACCCCCTCGCGGGCGGCCAGCACCTGGTCGACCTGCGTGGAGACCGTGGTGGATCCCGACCGGTAGGTGAAGTCGGCGAAAATCCGGGCGTTGAGGTCCTCGACCACCTCGATGAGGGGACGGCCGGGGGCGAAACTCGGGGCGGCGTAGTCGCGGACCGCATCGGTGATCTCCGGCGGGCGCAGATCGAGGACGAACTCGGTGGCGAGCAGCCCGCCGGGCCCGTCGGGGCGCGCGGACTCCCACGGCGAGGCCGCGGCTCCCTCGCCGTAGCGGGCCGGGGGCAGCGGATCGACCTCCACCACCGACTGGCCCACCACGGTCAGCTCGTGGTGGCGTTCGGTGACGTGGAAGTAGCAGCTGGTGTTGCCGTAGGCGTCCGCGCTCTGGGCCTGGTCGGCGGCATCTGGGTGAATGTCGAGGTCGAAGGTCAGGCAGCGCTGCCGCGAGGTGTCGCGCGGGGTCAGGTGCCCGCGGCCGTAGGAACTTGTGACCACCGCCGAGTAGCGGTACTCGGTGCGGTGGGTGACCCGGTAGCGGCGGGGGACCGGGGCGGGCGTCACGGCAACATCCGGCGCTCGCCGGGACCCCACAGCGGCTGCATCTCGCCGGGCAGGGTCAGCTGGGTCGCGGTGATGACGTCGGAGAGCTCGGCCAGCCCGTCGAGCATCCCCGCCAGCAGGTCGTCGAGGGCCGCGCGCCGGCCCGCGTCGTCGACGGCCCCGAGTTCGGCCGGGTCCAGCCGGCGCAGCCGGACGGCCAGTTCCTCGGCCAGCCGCTCGGCCCTCGACGAGCCCGACGCCCCGGGCAGCGCGCGAAGGTCGCGGCGCAGCCGGTCCAGCTGGTAGGCCAGCGACCGCGGGTTGGCCTCGTCGAAGAGCACCAGTTCGGCGACGGCCCGCACACTCACCCGGCCGAGGTTGAGCCGGCGGTAGATCACCGAGGACTCACAGGCCACCAGCGCCGACTCGGTGATGGTCCGCTCGGCCTCCGGGGCCCGGCTCACCGTGATCGTCGCGCGCAGCAGAGCCGCCAGCCCATGGGCCCGCTCGATCCGCTTGCCGATGTCCATCATCAGCCATCCGGGGTCGTGCACCATCGACTCCGCGGTGACCCCCGACAGCGCCAGCATGCCGTTGAGGGTCTGGCGCTGCGCCGCGGCGAGGCCGGTGTCGTCGGCCGGCACCCGGTCGGGCCCCGCTGCCTGGTCGACCCCTGCCAGCGCCCGCTCGACGCCGCCGAGGATCATCCAGGTGTCGCTTGACATCTGGTCGCGGACCGCCCGGGCGGCCAGCACCAGCCGCTCCACCGAGTGCGCCAGCGAGCCGGGCAGCTGCGGGTCGACGGTCAGCGATCGCAACGTCTGCGGACCGGTGACCACCGCCTCGTCCGGCGACACCCCGATGGCACCGGTGATCCGGCCGAGCGCGGCCAGCAGCACCGGCAGGCACTCGCTGGCGTCGGTGTGCAGCCGGTAGTGGAACTCGTGGTAACGCTCCCGGGTGACGATCAGCAGCCGCGCCAGGTCCTCGGTCCGCTCGGCGTACCGGCCGATCCAGAACATGTCGGCGAGCACGCGCGGAGAACTGATGAACTGGGTGCCGCCGGGCAGTTCCATCGCCGGCAGCGCGGCGGTCGGGACCCAGTCGGTCTCCTTCGCCGGCGGGAGGATCCAGACATCCTTGGCGGCGACGCTTTTGAGTCTGAAGGCTCCCGCCTCGGGGGCCAGAACGTAGCCCAGCGCACCGACCATCGCGGCATAGCCGCTGCGTTGGGAGACGGTGAACAGCCGCATCCCCACACACGCCGCCGACAGCCCGCCCGGGAAGTGGCCGGTGGGCGCCGAGGAGAACTGGGGCAACTCCTGGCCGACCCACTGCCACGGCTGGGCCTCTATGCGGGCGAGCAGTTCGCCGCGCTGTTCGGCCGACAGCGACGGCCCCACCAGGGTTTCCGAACCGACCGCCGAGCGGATCACCAGCGACCCCAGCCGCGCGCGCAGCACCGCGAGTTCGTCGGCCCGGCCGCCCCAGTACGCGCGCGGGGTGCCCAGCAGCGGCGGTTCGCCCAGCAGCAGTTCGGCCAGTTCCGGCAGGAACCGCGCCACCGCCGGGCTCTCCAGGATTCCGCTGCCCAGGGTGTTGACCACGGTCACCGTCCCGCGCCGCTGCGCCTCCAGCAGGCCGGCCACCCCCAGCCGCGAATCCGGGCGGAGGTCGAGCGGGTCGGCGTACTCGGCGTCCAACCGGCGCAGCACCACGTCCACCCGTTTGAGGGTGCCCAGCGAGCGCATCCACAGCGCGCCCTCGCGTACCACCAGGTCGGCGCTCTCCACCAGCGGGAAGCCCAGGACGGTCGCCAGATACGCCTGGTCGAAAGCGGTTTCGGAGTGGATTCCCGGGCTGAGCACCACCACAGCGGGCTCCTCCGCGGTGGCCGGTGCGGCGTCGATCAGCGCCAGCCGCAGGGCCTGGGCGAACGGTGAGGACGGCCGCGGGCCGATCCGCTCGTAGATCTCGGGGATCGTCCGTGCCACCACCCGGCGGTCGGCCAGCGCGTAGCCGACGCCGGAGGGTGCCTGGGTCCGGTCGGCGTTGACCGCGAACGCGCCGTCGGCCGCGCGGCTCACGTCGCAGCCGAGCAGGAACAGCTGATGGCGGCCGGGATTGCCGATCCCGTGCGCCGCGCGCAGGTATCCGGGATGGCCGAAAAGCAACTGGGGCGGCAGGATTCCGCTGGTGATCGACCGCCGCTCGCCGCAGAGGTCGGCCAGCACCGCGTCGAGCAGCCGGGCCCGCTGCACCACCCCGGCCTCCAGGGCGTCCCAATCCTGCGCCGACACAAGCAGCGGGACGCCGTCCAGCTGCCAGGCGGTGGGAACAGCGAGCGAGCGGTCGTGGCGGTTGATCTCGTTGTAGATGATGCCGTCGTTGTCGACCAGGCTGCGCACGACGCCGCGCAGCCGGGTCAGGCCTTCGCGGCCCCGCCCGGCGATCAGTCCGGCCAGCTCGCGCCAGGCGGGGCGCACCGCGCCGGAGGAGTCGACCATCTCGTCGTAGCCGGTGCTGCCGTGCGCAGCGGTGGCGGGCACCGCCCCGCCGAGGTCGAACAGCGGCTCCTGGGCGCCCAGGGCCCGGTACCGGGCCAGCAGCAGGTCGGGGTCAGCGCCCGGGCGGCCGAGGTCCGAGCCGGTTGCCGCCAGCGACATCACTCACCTCCCACCGCGCCGAAGATCACGTCAGTCCCTCAGCACCGTACGCACCCGCCGCAGGTCGAGGATTCCCGGCGCGCCGACGTCGGTTGGCCTGCCGGGCCTGCTCCTCCCGCAGGGCCGCGTCCAGCGCCACCTTGATCCCCACGACCGCCAATCCCACCACAGCACAACGGCCGCCGCAGGTCCTGCGCTCAGGGTGCCGGAACCCCCGCCGGGGTCGGTGCGCCTGGTTCGGGAACCGCCGACGCCGGGGTGAGCGGCGGCTCGCCCGCGT
>CAYXOM010000451.1:0-5501 GCA_964466565.1 uncultured Mycobacterium sp. | reverse complement strand
GCCCGTCGCCACCGGCGACGAGGTCCGGTGGAAGCCCGACAGCGGTGATCTCGACCCGGCCGACCTGGCCGGGGCCGCGGCCGTGGTCAACCTGTGCGGGGTCGGCGTGGGCGAACGGCGGTGGTCGGGGTCGTTCAAGCAGACCCTGCGCGACAGCCGGATCGGCCCCACCGAGGTCATCTCCGAGGCGGTGGCCGCCGCCGGGGTCCCGGTGCTGGTCAACGCCAGCGCGGTCGGATACTACGGGGACACCGGGGACCGCATCGTCGACGAGGGCGCCCCGCCCGGCACCGGCTTCCTGGCCAGGTTGTGCGTGGACTGGGAGGCCGCGACGCAGCCCGCTCTCCGGGCCGGCGCCCGGGTGGTGCTCGCCCGGACCGGGCTGGTGCTCTCCCCCGCCGGGGGGCTGCTCGGCCGGCTGCGGCCGCTGTTCGCCCTGGGCCTCGGCGGCCGGCTCGGCGCCGGACGGCAGTACATGCCGTGGATCACCCTCGAGGACGAGGTCCGCGCCCTGCTCTTCGCGATCGCCGATCCGTCCGTCGACGGCCCGGTGAACCTCACCGGCCCGGCCCCGGTGACCAACGCCGAGTTCACCGCCGCGCTGGGCCGGGTCCTGCGCCGGCCCACGGCGCTGGCGGTGCCCGGCTTCGCGCTGCGCACCGTGCTCGGCGAGTTCGCCGAGGAGGGGGTCCTGGGCGGACAGCGGGCCGTCCCCGCGGTCCTGGAAAGGCACGGTTTCACGTTCCACCACAACACCATCGGCGAGGCACTCGACTACGCCACCACGCTCGCCGCCGGCTGACCCGCGGGTAGCGTCTGGACCATGGGGCACTCCATCCGCTCGGACCCGCGGCCGGTTCAGGTGCGCCCGCTCGGCACCCTCGACTACCGCGCGGCCTGGGATCTCCAGCGCCGGACCGCCGCGGACCGGGTGGCCGGGGGCCCGGACACCCTGTTCCTGCTCGAGCATCCGCCGGTCTACACCGCCGGCAAACGCACCGAGGACCACGAACGGCCCGTCGACGGCACCCCCGTCGTCGACACCGACCGCGGCGGCCGGATCACCTGGCACGGGCCGGGGCAACTGGTGGGTTACCCGATCATCGGGCTCGGCGAGCGACTCGATGTGGTCGATTACGTTCGGCGCCTTGAGCAGTCACTGATCGCGGTGTGCCGCGAACTGGGCCTCGACGCCGGCCGGGTGGCGGGCCGATCCGGCGTCTGGCTGCCCCCGTCGGCGGATCGGCCGGCCCGCAAGATCGCCGCGATCGGGGTCCGGGTCGCCCGCGGCGTCACCCTGCACGGCTTCGCCCTGAACTGCGACTGCGATCTCGGTGCCTTCTCGGCGATCGTGCCGTGCGGGATCCCCGACGCCGGGGTCACCTCGCTGGCCGCCGAACTCGACCGGCCCGTGCCGGTGACCGAGGTTCGCGACCGGGTCGGCGAGGCGGTCTGCGACGCCCTGAACGGGCGGCTGCCCGTAACATCGCAGGCATGAGCGTCGAACCCGGGGATCGCAAGTTGCTGCGCCTGGAGGTCCGCAACGCCGAAACCCCGATCGAGCGCAAGCCGCCGTGGATCAAGACCCGCGCCCGGATGGGACCGGAGTACACCGCCCTCAAGGGCCTGGTCCGGCGCGAGGGCCTGCACACCGTGTGCGAGGAAGCCGGCTGCCCGAACATCTTCGAGTGCTGGGAGGACCGCGAGGCCACCTTCCTCATCGGCGGTGACCAGTGCACCCGCCGCTGCGACTTCTGCCAGATCGACACCGGGAAGCCGGCCGACTTCGACCGCGACGAACCGCGCCGGGTGGCGCAGAGCGTGGCGGCCATGGGCCTGCGCTACTCCACGGTCACCGGGGTCGCCCGCGACGACCTGCCCGACGGCGGGGCGTGGCTCTACGCCGAGACCGTCCGGGCGATCAAGGCCCTCAACCCCTCGACCGGGGTGGAACTGCTGATCCCGGACTTCAACGGCGACCCCGACCTGCTGGCCCGAGTGTTCGACGCCGCGCCGGAAGTCCTGGCGCACAACCTGGAGACGGTGCCGCGGATCTTCAAGCGGATCCGCCCGGGGTTCCGCTACCGCCGCAGCCTCGAGGTGCTGAGCGCCGCCCGGGACGCGGGCCTGGTCACCAAGAGCAACCTGATCCTGGGCATGGGCGAGACCGTCGAGGAGGTCCGCGACACGCTGGCCGACCTGCACGGGGCCGGCTGCGACATCGTCACGATCACCCAGTACCTGCGCCCCTCGCCGCGTCACCATCCGGTGGCGCGCTGGGTGCACCCCGACGAGTTCGTCGAACTCGCCGGGTTCGCCGAGGGACTGGGCTTCGCCGGGGTCCTGGCCGGACCCCTGGTCCGCTCGTCCTACCGGGCGGGCCGGCTCTACGAACAGGCCGCGCGAGCGCGAGGACCGTCCGTATCCTGACAGCCATGGCGAAGTCCACGTCGCGCAGTCCCGCTCAACTCAAGGCCGCCAAGGCCGCCAAGGCCGAAGCGAAAGCCGCCCGCAAAGCCGCCTCCAGACAGCGTCGGACGCAGTTGTGGCAGGCGTTCAAGATCCAGCGCAAAGAGGACAAGCGGCTGCTCCCCTACATGATCGGCGCGTTCGTCGCGATCGTGGCGGCGTCGCTGGCCTGGGGCCTGTGGGCGGGGGGATTCTCCGCCTACCTGATGCCGGTGCTGGGCGTCATGCTCGGCGTGCTGGTGGCGTTCATCATCTTCGGGCGCCGGACCCAGAAGTCGGTCTACCGCAGGGCCGAGGGCCAGACCGGCGCGGCGGCGTGGGCCCTGGACAACCTGCGCGGCAAGTGGCGGGTGACCCCCGGGGTGGCCGCCAACGGCCATCTCGACGCGGTGCACCGGGTCATCGGGCGGCCGGGGGTGATCTTCGTCGCCGAGGGTTCCGCGGCCCGGGTCAAGCCCCTGCTCGCCCAGGAGAAGAAGCGCACCGCCCGACTCGTCGGGGAGGTGCCGATCTACGACATCGTGGTCGGCAACGGCGACGGCGAGGTGCCGCTGGCCAGGCTGGAGCGCCACCTCAACCGGATGCCGGCCAACATCACCGTCAAGCAGATGGACGTCCTGGAGTCCAAGCTGGCGGCGCTGGGATCGCGGATCGGCCCGGGTGCGATGCCCAAGGGGCCGCTGCCGCCGCAGGCCAAGATGCGTGGCGTGCAGCGCACCGTGCGCCGCCGCTGACCGCTCCTATCGGCGCACGACCGCGGTGGCGGTCAACCGGTCCTGGATGCCGCGTCCGTCGGCGTCGGTGAACAGCGCCGGGATCACCAGCGCGATCAGCAGTGAGCGCGCCACCGCACGCCCGGTCCCCACGTGCAGCCGGTTGTCCACCGAGGCCACCCGCAGGCCGAGCAGGTACTGCCCGGGGGTGAACGAGTAAAGCCGGACGGCCAGCACACCGAGCACCAGCCAGATCACCAGTACCGAGGTCGACAGCCAAGTCAGGCTGATCAGCCCGGCGCGCATCCCCAGCGCGGCGATGCCGTAGGCGATCAGCCAGTCGCAGATCAGCGCCGCCAGCCGCCGGCCCATCCGGGCGACCGATCCCGGCCCGCTCTCGGGCAGGCCGAGGCGCTCGCCGGGGTGGCCTTCGGGTGGTTCACCGGGCGACTCCGGCCCCGACAGCCACGAACCGATCTCGCCCGCCATGCGCCCCAGGATAGGCGCGCCGCACGCGTAACGTCGGCGCAACATCGGCTTGACGGACGTGCAACATCGGCTCCCTACCTTCAGCGCGGGCCGGGAAAACCGCGGCCGGACGCATCCCGAAGGAGTGAGTAGGTGGCCGCCAAGAACGCCGACGACATCATCAAGCTGATCAAGGACGAGGAGGTCGAGTACGTCGACATCCGGTTCTGCGATCTGCCCGGTGTGGTCCAGCACTTCTCGATTCCGGCGACGGCGTTCGGCGAGGATGTCTTCGAGGACGGCCTCGCCTTCGACGGGTCCTCGGTGCGGGGCTTCCAGTCCATCCACGAGTCCGACATGATGTTGCTGCCCGATCCGGCGACCGCCCGGATCGACCCGTTCCGCGCGGCCAAGACTCTCAACCTGAACTTCTTCGTGCACGACCCGTTCACCCGCGAGCCTTACTCGCGCGACCCGCGCAACGTGGCCCGCAAAGCGGAGAACTACCTCGCCTCGACCGGCATCGCCGACACGGCCTTCTTCGGCGCCGAGGCGGAGTTCTACATCTTCGACTCGGTCGCCTTCGACTCAAAGATGAACGGCACGTTCTACGAGGTGGACTCCGAGTCGGGCTGGTGGAACTCCGGGGAGCCCTTCGAGGCCGACGGCAGCCCCAACCGCGGGTACAAGGTCCGCCCCAAGGGCGGCTACTTCCCGGTCGCTCCGTACGACCACTACGTCGATCTGCGCGACGAGATGGCCACCAACCTGATCAACGCCGGCTTCACCCTCGAGCGGGGCCACCACGAGGTCGGCACCGCCGGCCAGGCCGAGATCAACTACAAGTTCAACACGATGCTGCACGCCGCAGATGACCTGGTGCTGTTCAAATACATCATCAAGAACACCGCCTGGCAGGCCGGCAAGACGGTCACCTTCATGCCCAAGCCGCTGTTCGGCGACAACGGCTCGGGAATGCACGCCCACCAGTCGCTGTGGAAGGACGGCAAGCCGCTGTTCCACGACGAGTCCGGCTACGCCGGGCTCTCGGACATGGCCCGGCACTACATCGGGGGCATCCTGCACCACGCGCCGTCCCTGCTGGCGTTCACCAACCCGACGGTCAACTCCTACAAGCGGCTGGTGCCCGGCTATGAGGCGCCGATCAACCTGGTCTACAGCCAGCGCAACCGTTCGGCCTGCGTGCGCATCCCGATCACCGGAAACAACCCCAAGGCCAAGCGCCTGGAGTTCCGCTGCCCGGACAGCTCGGGCAACCCATACCTGGCCTTCGCCGCGATGCTGATGGCCGGCCTCGACGGCATCAAGAAGAAGATCGAGCCGCTGGCGCCGATCGACAAGGACCTCTACGAGCTTCCGCCCGACGAGGCCGCAAACATCCCGCAGGCCCCGACCTCGCTGGCGGCGGTGATCGACCGCCTCGAGGCCGACCACGACTACCTCACCGAGGGTGGGGTGTTCACCTCGGACCTGATCGAGACCTGGATCTCCTACAAGCGGGAGAACGAGATACTGCCGATCCAGATCCGCCCCCACCCGTACGAGTTCGCCCTGTACTACGACGTGTAGGACGACCCGCGCGCCGAGGGCCCGCCACCACGGGGGCCCTCGGCGCGCGTCCGGGCCGTATTCGTGGTAGAAAAAGCGGGCGCGCAGTTCGATACTGCGTGACAGAAGTGGCCCCTGAGACGGGGTGGAACACATGAGGACGGTCATGGCACGCAGACACGCGGTCGCACTCTTGCTCGTCTCGGGCGCCGCGGCGGCGGCGCTCGCGCCGGTCGCGCACGCCGCCCCGGCCCCCCCCCCGCCCCCCCCCGCCCCCCCCCC
>CAYXOM010000450.1:0-2425 GCA_964466565.1 uncultured Mycobacterium sp. | reverse complement strand
CGTCGCGACGGCGGCGGCACTGGGTCCGCTAGCCTGCCTGCTGGCCGCCTGCGGGCCCGGCCCCGCCGGCGACGACGCCGCATCCCAGCGGGCCGAGGTCACGCTCAACCTGGTGGCCTTCGGCGCCGCCGAGCACGGCTGGGAGCAGATCATCCCCGCCTTCGAGGCCACCCCGGCCGGATCCGGAGTGGACGTCACCGCCGACTACGGCCCCTCCACCGACCAGGCCCTCGCCGTCCTGGACGGCGAACCGGCTGACATCGTCAACTTCTCGGCCGAACCGGAGGTTCGCCTGCTCGTCGACAGCGGCCAGGTCGTCGAGGACTTCAACGCCGACGTCACCCGAGGGGCGCCGTTCGGGTCGGTTGTGTCCCTGGTGGTCCGCAGCGGCAATCCCAAGGGCGTCACCGGGTGGGGCGACCTGCTGCGGCCCGGTATCGGGGTGGTGACTCCCAGCCCGCTCACCTCGGGCGCCGGACGGTGGAATCTCCTGGCGGCCTACGCCGCGGCCGGTGACGGTGGACGGGACCAGCGGGCCGGCCTCGACTACGTCGGGGAGCTGCTCGAGGGTCGCCTCAGCGCGTCGCCGGCGTCGGCGGCGGATGCCGCCGAGGCGTTTCTGGGTGGTGCCGGCGACGTACTGATCAGCTACGAGAGCGAGGCCGTCCGCCTCGAACGCGCGGGAGCCGCGGTCGCGCGTGTCATGCCCGCGCAGACCCTCCGGGTGGACAGCGCGCTGGCGGTCACGACCACCAGCCGCCACCCGGGCGAGGCGGTCGCCCTGCGTAACTTCCTGTTCACCGAGCCCGCCCAGCGCATCTGGGCGAAGGCCGGATTCCGGCCGGTCGACCCCGCGGTGGCGGCCGATTTCGATGCCGCATTCCCGGCGCCGACGAGAATCTGGACCATCGCCGACCTCGGTGGCTGGGGCGTGGTGCAGCCCGCGTTGCTCGCCGCGGACACCGGGGCGATCACCGCGATCTTCCGGGAGGCGACGGGATGAGGGGAACCCCACCTGCCCGGCTACGGTGTAGCGGCACGCCCCGCCGAGCCCCGAAGGGAATCCCCATGACCGTCACCGAACGCGGACTGGCCGCGCTGGGCATCGTCGCGGCCATGGTCCTCGGGTCAGCGGGCTGCTCGTCCACCACGTCCGGCGATCCCGGGCCGGCCCCGGCGAAGGAGAGTTCGATGAACACAGGCGGCGGTCAGGGCGGTCACGGCGGTCACGGCGGCCAGGGCGGCCAGGGCGGCCAGGGCGGCCAGGGCGGCCAGGGCGGCCAGGGCGGCAAAGGGGGCCTGGGCGGTGCCGACGGTGCCGACGGTGCCGACGGTGCCGACGGCGCGCCGGGCTGAGCCCGCTGCGGCCGCACCCCCGGCGCCGCACCTTGCGCCGGGCGGGCCGTTCGGGGTCTACGTGCACGTGCCGTTCTGCGCCACTCGGTGCGGGTACTGCGACTTCAACACCTACACCCCGGCAGAACTCGGCGGCGCCGACCCCGACGGGTGGCTGACCGCTCTCAGATCGGAGCTGACCATGGCGGCCGACCTGATCGGGCCGGTGGGGGCCGACACCGTTTTCGTCGGCGGGGGCACGCCGTCGCTGCTGGGCGGCGCCCGTCTGGCCGATGTGCTCGCCGCCGTCGCCGATACCCTGGGTGTCCGCCCATCGGCCGAGGTCACCACCGAGGCCAACCCGGAGTCGACCTCGCCGGAGTTCTTCGACGTCATCCGCGCCGCCGGGTTCACCCGGGTCTCCTTGGGAATGCAGTCGGTCTCGCCAGGGGTGCTCGCCGTCCTCGACCGAACGCACTCGCCGGGACGGGCCGCGCAGGCGGCGCGGGAGGCCCGCGCTGCGGGCTTCGACCACGTCAACGTCGACCTCATCTACGGCACACCGGGGGAGATCGACGACGACGTCGTCGCGTCGGTGGCCGCCGCCGTCGGCGCGGGGGCGGACCACGTGTCGGCCTACGGGCTGATCGTCGAGGAGGGGACCGCCCTGGCCCGACGCGTTCGCCGGGGGGAGGTCGCCGGTACGGACTCCGATGTGCTCGCGCACCGCTACGAACTGCTCGACCGGTTGCTGACCGAGGCCGGGTTCGAGTGGTACGAGGTGTCCAACTGGAGCCGTCCGGGAGCCCAGTGCCGGCACAACATGGGCTACTGGTCCGGCGGCCAGTGGTGGGGGGCGGGCCCTGGGGCCCACGGGTTCGTCGGCGACGTCCGGTGGTGGAACGTCAAGCACCCCGGTGTCTACGCCGAGCAACTGCGCCAGGGCCGCCGGCCGGTCGCCGGATTCGAGACGCTCGGGGAGCGCGAGCGCCACGTCGAGCAGGTGCTGCTGGGATTGCGACCGCGCGATCGGCACGGCACCGTTCGGCATCGGTGAGCGCCGTCGCCGACGGCCTGCTGACCAGACGGG
>CAYXOM010000449.1:0-12817 GCA_964466565.1 uncultured Mycobacterium sp. | reverse complement strand
TCGGTGACCCGTTCGGCCATCAGCCCGCCCATCGAGGCGAAGATCTCGATGAACCGCCCGGTCGCGTCCGCGGTGGCCCGGACCGCGGGCGTGCCCGCGGCGATCGCCTGCTCGGCCGCGCCCAGCCAGGCGCGATCCCGGGCGAGTTGGGCGGTGGCGCCCAGGACCTCGGCGGCCGCCCCGCTCGCCGCGTCGGCGCGCTCCCGCAGCCGCTGTGCCACCGCCGCGGCGGCGGCGGTGAACCGGGCGGACTCCGCCGGGCGCTCGGCCTCGGCCACCTCGGCGCGGGGGTCGATGTCCGCCAGGCCGGGAAGCCGCCCGGCCCGGATCACCGGCGCGTACCGCACGCCGGGAACCACCGGAACCCCCTGCAGGACCGTGAATTCCTGGGCGCCCACGAGTCCGATTACAGCAAACCGGGCCACCGGCGCACCGCGATCAGGCGACAATCGCCGGAACCGTCCGCCCGAGGAGCGCCGATGCCCACCCGAACCGTCACCGTCGGATCCGCCAGCGGGCTGCACGCCCGGCCGGCCGCCGTCATCGCCGCGGCGGTGGCCGAGGCCGGAGAACCGGTGAGCGTGGCCGTCGACGGCGGCGACCCGGTGGACGCCGGGTCGGCGATGATGCTCATGACCCTGGGCACCGTGCGGGGGTCACAGGTCACCATCGGCTGCGACGACCGGGACGTACTCGACCGGATCGCCGAGCTGATGGCGGCCGACCTCGACGCGTGACTTCAGGCCGCTAGGCCACGCCCTTGAGCATCAGGTTCCAGTACATGAACGGCAGGCCGTACTTCTTGAGGTACCAGTACGGCCGGTGCGGTGTGGATGGGTCCAGAACAGGGAAGGACGGCTTGAGGTGGAAGTCGTAGTCGAACTCCGCCAGCAGCATCTCGTGCGACGAGGTGACGATCGGGCACGAGGAGTACCCGTCGTATTGTGCCGTGGGCGGGCGGCCCTTGAAGTGCGAGTCGATGTTGGCCACCACCACCGGCGCCTGCTTGCGGATCGCCGCGCCGGTCTTGGAGTTCGGTGAGGACCCGGCGTCGCCGAGGGCGAACACGTTCGGGTAGCGCGTGTGCTGCATGGTGTGCTTGTCGATCTCGACGTAGCCGTTGGCGTCCCCGGTCGACAGCGGGCTGGTCTTGACCCAGTCCGGCGCGGATTGCCGCGGCACGGCGTGCAGCATGTCGTAGGACAGGGTGGTGTCGATGCCGCCCTCTCCCACCGCGCTGACTGTCACCTTCCGAGAGTCGGCGTCGACGGTGGTCACCTCCGACATGGTGTGGAACTGGATTCCGTAACCGGCGATCACCTCGTCGAGACTGTCGGCGATGGAGGCGATGCCGAAGGCCCGCGGCGTCGGTACGACCAGATGCACGTCGATGTCATCGAGCACCCCCTGCCGGCGCCAGTAGTCACAGGCCAGGTAGGCGATCTTCTGCGGCGCGCCGGCGCACTTGATGGGTCCGGACGGCATCATGAACACCGCCGACCCCGACCGGGTCGACCGGATCAGGTCCCAGGTGAGCGGGGCGAGGTCGAACTGGTAGTTCGAGGAGACCCCGTTGTCGCCCAGGGTCTGCTCGAGGCCGTCGGTCTTGTTCCAGTCCAGTTGAATGCCGGGACAGACCACGAGTACGTCGTACTCGTAGGTCGCCCCGTCTTCGCAGGTAACGGAATTGGATTCCGGGTCGAAGGAACTCGCGGCGTTGCGGATCCAGGTCGCGCCCTTGGGCATGACCCTGGCCTCCGGGCGGACGGAGGTCGAGGCTTTCGCCTGACCTCCGCCGACCAGAGTCCACAGCGGTTGGTAGTAGTGCTGGTCGGACGGCTCGATCACTGCGACCCCGGAGTATCCCTTGCGCAGCAACCGCGCCGCCACCGTGATGCCGGCGGTCCCGCCGCCGACGATCAGGATGTGGTGCTTGGCTGTGATGGTCATGTTCCCAGCCTAGACCGTCCGGGAGCAGTCGGTCACGCGTTCGCCGTGACGGCGTCCCAGGCGTTGTAGCCGCCGAGCAGATCGCTGACGTCGCCGAACCCGCGCTGGCGCAGCAGGCTGGCCGCCACCGAGGACCGGTAGCCGCCGGCGCAGTAGACCACCGTCGGCTTGCGCGGGTCGAGGTCGGCGAGGCGGTCCGGCAGTTGCCCGACCGGGATGTTCACCGCACCCGCGATCATGCCCGCGGCGGCCTCGCCCGGGTTGCGGACGTCGACGAGTTGCAGTTCGGGCACGTCGGCGATCCGCTCCCCGAGCGCCGGGACCGTGAGCCGGGACGCGGCGACGACGTCGCCGGGGTTGTCCATCATGGCCTCGTAGGGGTCCTTGAGGTAGCCGACCACCCGGTCGAAGCCGATGCGCGCCAGGCGGTTCTTGCCCTCGAGCACCCGGTCGGGATCGGTCATGAGCACGATGTCGACGTCCGGCTTGATCACCGATCCGGCGAACTCCGCGTAGCGGCCCTCCAGGCCGATGTTGACCGCGTCCTTGAAGTGGCCCTGGCCGAACTCCTCGGGATCGCGGCCGTCGACGAGCACCGCGCCGCCGGCGATCGCCGCCCGCAACTCGGCGTAGCTCATCGCCGGGGGCAGCTGGGCCTCGTCCATCAGCTCGCGGCCCTTGCGGTTGAGGATCGCGTTGTAGACGAAGTAGCCCGGCGCCGGGGGCTGACCCTCGGTGACCAGCCGCATGAATGTCTCCTTGTCCTTGGCGCGCAGCGCGTAGTTGGTGCGGCGCTGCTCGCCCATGGTCGACCACAGGTCGGTGGAGAGGTTCTTGCCGCACGCCGAACCGGCGCCGTGCGCGGGGTAGACCTTGGTCTCGTCGGGCAGTGGCATCAGCTTGTTGTGCAGCGAGTCGTAGAGCTTGTCGGCCAGCTCGTCGCGGGTGAAGCCGATCGAGGCCAGCAGATCCGGCCGCCCGACGTCGCCGATGAACAGGGTGTCGCCGGTGAGCACGCCATAGGGGACGGTGTCGCCGGCGTGCTCGTAGAGCACGATGCTCAGCGACTCGGGGGTGTGCCCGGGGGTGTGGCGGAACTCCAGCTCCACGTCGCCCAGCGAGTAGCGCTCCCCGTCGGCGACGGGCATGAAGTCGAACTCCGGCTCGGCGACCGAGGAGTAGACGATCCTGGCGCCGGTGGCCTCGGCCAGTTCGAGGTGGCCGGAGATGAAGTCGGCGTGGAAATGGGTCTCGATGACCAGTTCGATGCGCATCCCGAGCGCCTCGGCGTCGGCGATGTACTCGCTGACGTCGCGCTGCGGGTCCACCACCACGGCGCGGCCGGTGGTCTCGTCTCCGATCAAATAGGAGGCGTGCGAGAGGCAGTCGAGGTAGTACTGGTTGAACTTCATGGCGTCACTCCTTGTGTGAGATTGGATGGTGTGAGCTCGGGTGGTGTGAGGTTGGGTGGAGGTCGGGTCAGGCCAGCGCGAGGAAGAGCTTCTCGAGTTCGGCCTGGGTCAGGCAGCCCTCGTCGCCGGAGGCCTCGCCGTTGGCGCATTCGCGCAGACCGGAGGCGACGACCTTGAAACCGGCCCGGTCAAGCGCCTTGGACACCGCGGCCAGTTGGATCACGACGTCGCGGCATTCCCGGCCGGCCTCGATCATCGCGATGACGCCGGCGAGCTGCCCCTGTGCGCGACGCAACCGGTTCAGTACCTCGACGACGGTGTCTTCGTCGGCCATCATGAGCGCCGCCTCTCTGTCGTGATACCCGGAGGGGTATCTACCCCTTCACCGTACATACCCCCCTGGGTATATGCAACCCCGGCGGCGACCTGCGTCTCGGACCATTCGGGGTGACGCGGCGTCCCGGGTCTGGGAGGCTGTCCCCGGCAAAGAATTCAGACGGCCCCGAAAGGAGCACCCATGACGGCGCCGAGGATGTCGCACCGGCTCGCGGCGGAGTTCATCGGGACCTTCTGGCTGGTGCTCGGCGGGTGTGGCGCGGCGGTGTTCGCGGCCAACCCGGCCGGCGACTTCACCGCCGGAATCGGCTACACCGGGGTCGCGCTGGCGTTCGGCCTGACTGTGCTGACCGGTGTGTATGCCTTCGGCACCATCTCCGGCGGGCATTTCAACCCGGCGGTCACCCTCGGCGCGGCGATCGCCAAGCGGGTCGAGTGGCCCGCGGTGCCGGCCTACTGGCTGGCGCAGGTCCTCGGCGGGCTGACCGCCGGGCTGGTGATCTTCCTGATCGGCAGGGGCCGGCCCGCCTGGACGCCCACCGGCAACATGGCGGCCAACGGCTACGGCGACTCCTCCCCCTTCTTCTACTCGCTGAGCGCGGTGGTGCTCGCCGAGATCCTGCTGACCTTCATCTTCCTGCTGGTGATCCTGGGCTCCACCGACGACCGCGCGCCGAAGGGCTTCGCCGGGCTGTCGATCGGGCTGACGCTGACCCTGATCCATCTGATCTCCATCCCGATCTCCAACACCTCGGTCAACCCGGCCCGATCCACCGGGGTGGCGTTCTACAACGCCGCGGGCGCCCCCGGTCAGCTGTGGGTGTTCTGGCTGGCGCCCCTGGTGGGGGCCGCCCTGGCCGGCGCGCTGTACCCGGTGCTGTTCGGCCGCGGCGAGGAACTGGCCGCGCGGCCGATGCGTGACGACGCCCTGGAGCACAAGGTGCAGGCGCCGGAGGTCACCGACGGCTGATCTGCTGCACCGACAGCTTCGGCCCGCGCCGGGGCGAGGTGGCCAGGCCGCTGACCTCCAGCAGGCGCACCGCCCGATAGCGGTGCGGGCGCAGCGGCTCGAGCAACTCCACCATCTGCGCGTCGTCGATCGGCCGGCCCAGCAGCGTCCAGCCGATCACGCTGCTGAGGTGGTAGTCACCCACCGACAGCGCGTCGGCGTCGCCGAGCGCCCGTTGCGCGGTCTCGGCGGCGGTCCACACCCCGACCCCCGGCAGCGAGGTCAGGACGTCGCGCTCGGCGACCCGGTCCAGGGCGTCGGCCCGGGCGGCGCAGCCGACGATGGTGCGGGCCCGGCCGGGGTCGACGTTGGCGCGGTGGAACTCCCAGGACGGGATGCGCCGCCAGACCTCGGCGGCCGGCGGCACTCGCATCCGCGCCGGCGCGGGGCCGGGCGCGGGCGTTCCGTACCGGGTGACCAGCAGCCGCCAGGACCTGAACGAGTCCACGCCCTGCACGCGCTGCTCGAGGACGGCGGGGATGAGCGCCTCCAGCACCCGCCCGGTCCGACCGATGCGCAGGTGCGGGACGCGGCGCAGGGCGCGGACCAGCGTCGGGTGTTCGGGGCGGAACCCGGCGGCGTCGTCGTCGGCGCCGAGCAGGGCGGGCAGGTTCTGGCAGAACTCGTCGGCGCCGGTGCCCCAGGCCCGGCACTCGACGGTGTCGGGGGAGGTGCGGGCGATCCGCGCGGTCACCGGGCCACTGCGCTGCAGACTGGTGCGCCAGATCGCGCCGTCGACGATCTGGAAGCACGGGTCGCCCGGGCCGCGGCGCTGCGGGGCGAGGGTGTGGCCGGGGTTGACGGGCCCGGTGAATCCCAGGGTGCGCGACGCGGTCGGGTCCACCGTCACGGCCGCCCGGTGATCCGGTCGGCCAGGGCGGCGATCGGGGAGGTGCCGGCGCGCCCGTGCGCCTCGTGCCGGTCGGCGAGTCGGTAGGCCGCGTGGAGGCCGCGCACGCCCAGCCAGCGCAGCGGTTCGGGTTCCCAGGCGCGGCTGCGGTGGTTCACCCACGGCAGCGCCGTCAGCGCGGTGTCGCGCCCCAGCACCAGGTCGGCCAGGGTGCGCCCGGCCAGATTGGTCGCGCCGACCCCGTGGCCGACGTAGCCGCCGGCCTCGCCCAGCCCGGACGCCGGGTCGTAGCCCACCCCGGCGGTCCAGTCCCGCGGCACCGCCAGCACCCCGCACCAGCCGTGCGCAACCGGCACGCCGCGGGTCTGCGGGAGCGCGGCGTGCAGCACGGCGGTGAGGTGCTCGACGGTGCCGCGGGAGACCGCACCGTCGCGGTCGATGCGCGAGGCGTAGCGGTAGGGCGCCGCCCGCCCGCCGAGGGCGATGCGGCCGTCGGCGGTGCGCTGGGCATAGAAGAAGCCGTGCGCCAGGTCGCCGAGGGTCTCGCAGCCCTGCCAGCCGATCTCGTCCCACAGCCGTTGCGGCAGCGGTTCGGTGGCGATCATCGCGCTGTTCATCGGCAGCCAGCGCCGGCGCAGGCCGGGCGTCCGGGCGGTGAAACCCTCGGTGGCGCGCAGGATCACCGGGGCGCTCAGCACGCCGCGGTCGGTCTCGGCGCGGCCGGGGCTGATCGCGGTGACGGCGGTCTGCTCGTAGATCGTCACGCCGAGGCGTTTGACCGCCCCGGCCAGGCCGCGCACCAGGGCGGCCGGCTGCACCCGGGCGCAGTGCGGGCGCAACGCGCCCAGGGTGACCCCGGCCACCCGGATGCGCGCGGCGGTCTCGGCCGCGCTCAGAACCTGGATCCCGTCCACACCCCAGCGGCGATGCTCCGCAACTGTGGCCCGTAACCGCCTGGCCTGAGCGGGGTTTCGGGCCACTTCGAGATTGCCGCCCTTGACGATGCCGGCCTCGATCCCCTCGGCGGCCGCGACGGCGATCACCTCGTCGACGGTCCCGTCGAGGGCGCGCTGCCAGGCGATCACCGCCTCGCGGCCGCGTTCGCGGGCCAGCAGCCCCCGGTGCCCCGGCGCCAGGCCGGACAGCCACCCGCCGTTGCGTCCGGAGGCGCCGAACCCGGCGAATCGGGCCTCCAGCACCGTGATCCGCAGTGCGGGGTCGGCCCGCTTGAGGTAGTAGGCGGTCCACAGCCCGGTGTAGCCGGCGCCGACGACGCACACGTCGGCCTCCCGGTCGCCGGGCAGGCCCGGGCGGGGCGCGGGCACCGGGGCGATCCAGTGCGAGACCTCGCCGTTATGCATCCTCCTACCGTACGACCGTCGGTAGGATCACTGGATGGCCAAGCAGAAGATTTCGGTCACCGTCGACGCCGCGGTGCTGGCCGCCGCCGACGCCGACGCCGGGGCGGCCGGGCTGAACCGCTCGGAGTTGGTGGAGCGGGCCCTGCGCAACGAGCATCTGCGGGCCGCGCTGGACGGCTACGCCCGCCGCACCGTCCCGGCGCTGAAGATCGACGAGTACGCGCAGCGGGTGTACGCGGCCAACCGCTCGGCAGGGCTGTGATCCGTTCCGGCGACATCTCCGCCCGCGGCGACACCGACGCCGGCCTCTACGTCGCGGTGTTGTCGAACTCCACCCACCTGCAGGCCGGCGAGCTGGTGCAGTGGCTGCCCGCCTCGGCGCTGGACGCCGCGATCGGCAACATCGGCAGCCCGGCGTGGCGCGGGGCCGCCTCGATCGTCGGCGCGCTGGTCGATCACTCCTGAGCGGTGCGGGTGCTGCGGCGGGCCTGCGCCTGAGCCACCCACCACCGCGCCGCCTCGGCGACGGACTCCTGCACCGGGCGCGGATGCCAGCCCAGTTCGCGGCGCGCCTTGGCGCAGTCCACCGGCGCCTCGGCGCGCATCAGCCGCAGCGCGTTGAGGGTCAATCGCTTATCGCTGCCGCTCAGCCGGGCCTTCATCGATCCCAGTGCGGCCAGCGCCCAGGCCACCGGCAGCGGGATCGTCCGCGCCGGGGCGGGCACCCCGGCGGCGTCGGCGGCGATGCGGACCACCTCGGCGTTGGAGATCATCGTCTCCGAGATCAGGTAGCGCTCGCCGGGGCGGCCGCGCTCGGCGGCCAGGATCAGGGCGGCGGCGGCGTCGTCGATGCCGACCGCCTCCAGGTCGATTCCGCCGAGCACGAACGGCAGCTTGCCCAGCGCCGCCCCGGCGATGATCGCCCCGTGCGGGGTGCGGCCGAAGTCCCCGGAGCCGTAGGTGGTGGACACGCACATCGCGACCGCGGGCAGCACGCCGGCGCGGGCGCGGTCGAGCACCATCCGCTCGGCGATCAGCCGGGAACGTACGTAGTCGGTGAGTCCTGCCTCGGAGGTGATCTCGTCGGCCTCGGTGGCGACCCGCCCGCGGCGGCGGTTCACCGTGGCGTAGCTGCTGGTATAGACGAAGCCGCGCAACGGCTCTCGCGCGTGCACCGCGGCCGCGACGTCGAGCACGTTGCGGGTGCCCTCGACGTTGGTTCGGTACAGCGGAGCCGGGTCGTGCAGCCAGCCGCGGGTGTCCACCACACAGTGGTAGACGTCGTCGCATCCGGTCATCGCGGCGGCCAGGGTGTCGGAGTCGAAGACGTCGCCGGTGAAGCGCTGCGCGGGCAGGTCGTCGATCCCGACGGTCGAGGAGTTGGGACGCACCATCACCCGCACGTCGTGGCCGGCCTCGACGAGCCGGCGGGTGACGTGGGAGCCGAGGAACCCGTTGGCCCCGATCACCAGTTTCACCGGGGGCGGTCCTGAGCGTGCATCCAGGCCGCCGCCTGCTCGTCGAGGGTGCCGAGCTCGGCGGCCTTGCGGCACCACTTCATGCCCGCGGCGAGGAAGCGCAGCGGGTTGTAGACGTCCTCCTGGCGGCTCCACAGGCCCTCGCCGGCATAGGTGATGATCGAGATGTTGGTGGCGCTGACGATGGTGCCGTCGCCCGGGTCGCGCATCGGGTTGTCCAGTTCGCAGATCACCCGGGAGGTGTCGGGGTCGATGACGTGCCACAGCGACGGGAACGCCGTCATGTGGCTGCCCGGAAAGCTCGTCATGGTGGCGTAGATCCAGTCCCGGACCTGTTCGCGGCCCTTCATGGTGCCCATGGCGTGCTCGACGTAGTCGACCTCGGGGGTGTAGTGCGCCACCCAGCCGTCCCAGTCGCGGGTGCGGGCGGCGTGGTCGACCTCGGCCTCGAAGACGGCGAAGGCGTTGGCGAGTTCGGCTCGGGTGAATCGGGGCCGGCTCACCCGTCCAACCTAAGGCAGGCGCGGGCCCCGGGGACTCACTCGCCCCGGGCCTCCGGGCCCGGCGGGTGTCGTTGGTATCGTCATACCATGCAGGCAACCATCGACGCGGGAGGCCGGATCGTGGTCCCCAAGGACGTTCGCGAACGCTTGGGACTGCGGCCCGGCAGCCGGATCGTGCTGACCGAGGTCGAGGGACACCTGGAGGTCGCACCCGCGACCACGCCGGTGCGTCTGGTCGACCGCGACGGCGCGGTGGTGGCCGCCGCCGAGGCCGACCTGCCCGTCCTGACCGCCGAGCAGGTCCGCGACGTGCTCGACGCCGCCCGGCGGTGACCGCGCTGGACACCAGCGTCGTCGTGGCGGCATTCGCCCCCTGGCACGAGTCGCACGTCGCCGCGCGCGCCGCGGTGACCGCCGAAGCGGTCATCCCCGCCCACGTGCTCAGCGAGACCTACGCGGTTCTGACGCGGATGCCCGCACCGTTCCGGGTGGACGCCGGGACCGTTGCCGACTACCTGGCCCGACAGTGGGCCGGCCGCGTGATCGCCCCCGATGCCCGCGTCGCCGAGACGGTGCCCGCCGCCGCCGCGGCGGCGGCAATCACCGGCGGCGCGGTGTACGACGCCCTGGTCGGGCTGACCGCTGCGGCCTGCGGGCGCGAACTGCTCTCGCTGGACCTGCGAGCCGAACGCACCTACCGGTCGCTGGGGATCGCCTACCGCCTGCTCGGCTCCCGGCGACTCTGACGAGTCGGTCACCGCGCCCATGACGCTGGCGCGGCGGTGAGCCTCCGGCGCACACTGGAGGCATCGGCCTGTGCACACCGGCCCGCCGACAGACGAGGAGGAGACCCACATGAGTGAGTACAAGACCGCGATCCTGGCCGGCGGCTGTTTCTGGGGTATGCAGGAACTGATCCGCCGCCAGCCCGGGGTGATCTCCACCCGGTGCGGCTACACCGGCGGACGCAACGCCCGCGCCACCTACCGCAACCATCCCGGCCACGCCGAGGCCGTGGAGATCGTCTACGACCCGGCGCTCACCGACTACCGCGCGCTGCTGGAGTTCTTCTTCCAGATCCACGACCCCACCACCAGGGACCGCCAGGGCAACGACGTCGGCTCCTCCTACCGGTCGGCGATCTTCTACCTCGACGACGAGCAGCGACGGGTCGCCGAGGACACCATCGCCGACGTCGACGCCTCCGGTCTGTGGCCTGGACGGGTGGTCACCGAGGTGACCCCGGCGAGTGAGTTCTGGGAGGCCGAACCCGAGCACCAGGACTACCTGCTGCGCAACCCGGGCGGCTACACCTGCCACTGGCCGCGGCCCGGGTGGACGCTGGCCAGGCGCGAGACGGTCTGAGGACCCACCTGGCAGGCCAATGGTCGGAATCAACCGGCTATCCTGCCCGGGCGAGGTTCTGACAGCGTTTCCAGTCGAGGGGAATACATCCATGCGTGTGGTCGCGTTCGCGCCCGCCCTGAGCGCCACCGAGGAGGCCGCCGGCGGCATCGCCGTCAAGGGCTTCCCGATGACCTGCTGCTACGTCAACAACTTCCCCGACCAGATCACGGTGCCCATGGTGGTGTCGTTCTGCGCGCTGGGCGGGGCGGACTACGGCCCGGTCCAGCACATCGTGGCGACCTCCCCCGACGGCGAGCGGGTCGGCAGCCTCGAGTTCGGCTGGCACTGGCACGACAACCCGCCGACCCCGGTGAAGTTCCGGGTGTTCGCCCAGTACCTGCCGATGCGCGTCGAGCAGCCCGGGGTCTACACCATCGGCCTCTACGACACCCTGGACGCCACCGAGACCGAGCACCTCTTTCCGCTGCCGGTGCTCAAGATGAACCCGCTGCTGCAGACCCGCACGCCCTGAGGAGCACCGCGCCGATGACGACCGAGAGCCCGCGCGGCGACGTGGTGGCCCAGCAGTACCAGAAGTGGGTCTACCCCGAGCCGATCCAGAACCTGGAGAGCTGGCTGGCCAACAACTGGCAGTGGTACGACCCCAGCCACGCCCACCGCGTGCTGTGGCCCGACCGTCCCTACCAGCCCGACATGGACATCCTGATCGCCGGCTGCGGCACCAACCAGGCCGCGGTGTTCGCCTACACCAACCGCGCCGCGAAGGTGGTGGCGATCGACGTCAGCGAGTCCTCACTGGCCCACGAGCGGCACCTCAAGGACAAGTACGCGCTGAAAAACCTTGAGCTGCATCTACTTCCGGTCGAGGAGGTGGGCAGCCTCCAGGGTCGTTACGACCTGGTGGTCTCCACCGGGGTGCTGCACCACCTGGCTGATCCCGTCGTCGGCATGCGGGCGCTGGGCGAGGTGCTCAAGCCCGACGGGGTGGCGGCGATCATGCTCTACGCCCGCTACGGACGGGCCGGGGTGGAGATGATGCAGGCGATCTTCCGTGAACTCGGGCTGCGCCAGGACGAGGAGTCCCTGGCGACGGTCAAGGCCGCGCTGGCCACCCTGGCACCCAGCCACCCGCTCAAGGCGTACCTGTCGATCGCCCCGGACCTGGACTTCGACGCCGGTCTGGTGGACACCTTCCTGCACGGCCGCGACCGCTCCTACACCGTCGGCGACTGCCTGGACCTGGTGGCCTCGGCCGGCCTGGAGTTCGACGGCTGGTTCCTCAAGACGTCGTACTACCCGCCCACCCTGACCGAGCCGGACAACACCTTCTACGCCGCGGTGGACACCCTGGCCGACCCGGCCAAGTGGGCGCTGATGGAGCGGATCAAGACCCTCAACGCCTGCCACTTCTTCACCGCGTGCCGCCCGGAGCGCCCGGCGCGCAGCTACCGCATCGACTTCTCGGGCACCGACGCGCTGGACTACGTGCCGCTGATGCGGCTGCGCTGCGGCCTGCGCCGCGACGAGGTCTACCGGCCCGGCTGGAGCGTGCGGCTGGATCCGACGCACCTGGCGTTCGCGCAGTTCGTCGACGGCGAGCGCAGCATCCGCGAGATCGCCGGACGGGTCGCAGACAGCGGGGTGCTGGCCCGCGCCGAGCGGGGCGAACTGGAGTTGATCGCGCTGGAACTCTTCGAGGGGCTGTGGCGGCAGGACTTCATCGCCGTGGACCTCAGCGGACTGGGCGGCTGACGGTGCGGGTGGTTGCCTTCGGCCCGGCGCTGACCGCCGTCGACGCCGCCGACGGCGGGGTCGACGCCAACGGGTTCCCGATGACGAGTTGCTTCGTCGAGGAGTTGCCGTCGGAGATCACCCTGCCGGTGGTGATCGCCGTCGCCGCACTCGCCGGCGGCGAGTACGCCCCGGTGTGCCACCTGATGGCCAGCTCGCCTTCCGGCGAGCAGATCGCCACCATGCGGTTCGGCTGGCAGTGGGACGACGACCCCGACCTGCCCGTCAAGTACCGGGCGTTCGTGCAGTACCTGCCGGTACGCATCGAGACCCCCGGGGTGTACACCCTGAGCCTGGGCGACACCGCCGAGGCCGACCAGGCGCCCTACACCTACCCGCTGGCGGTGTTCGAGGCCGACAACCCGTTCCTCGCGCCCCGCGACACCGCGGTCTGACGCCGGCCGCCCGGCCCGCCTCCCGGTGCGGGAGGGGGCCGGACCGGCGCGGCGGGCAAGGCGCCCAGCTACGAGGGGATATCCGCCACGGCGTCCTCCGCCGCGGCATCCTCGGCTGCGGCCTCGTCCGCGACTGCGGTGTCCTCTGCCGCGGCGGCACTAAGGATCTTCTTACTATCGTCGGACAATAAACAAGGACCCGGGCAGCCAGCAAATGCTGGACCTCCGGCTTCGGAGCCCGGACACGCTGGCCGTCAGGACCGGTTGACGATCCTCACGTTGTTGCGGTTGGCGGCCGGGTCCCGCCAGAACATGTCGTTGTCGAACCGGTGGAACAACTGCGGCGGCAGCACCGTCTGACGGG
>CAYXOM010000448.1:0-2531 GCA_964466565.1 uncultured Mycobacterium sp. | reverse complement strand
GGTCGGCACGGCGATGATCGCGGCCCAGCCGGTGAGCTTCTTCATGATGGTGTTCAGCCGCGCGTCCTGCAGCGACAGGCTGGTCTCGAACACCGTGGTAATCATGTCGCGAAGCGACTCGGTCCATTCGGCCGCGCGGATGACGTGATCGTAGAGGTCGTAGTACCAGCTGGTCAGTGCGGCGCCGTTGGCGTCGGCGCTGCGGCGCATGACCGCGTTGACGACTTCGCGCATGGGCAGCACGATGCGGCGCAGCTCGACGAGCTCCTTGCGCAACCGGTAGGTGTCACGCTGCAGCTGACGGCTCTGCGGACGCTCGTCGAACAGGGTGTCCTCCAGCGACTCGATGGCGTCGTCGAGCGCCTGGATGGTGGCGAACTGGCCGTCGACGATCACGTCGAGGACACCGTGCAGCAGAGCCGGGCTGCCCATGCCGAGCAGGTCGGCGTTGTCGTCCCAGCGGCGGACCACCTCGTCGATGTCGAAGATCGGCCGGACCGGATCGACCTCGTGACGGACGGTGACCACCCCGGCGGGCAGCACGAAGATCGACACCCGGGCGGTCAGCAGCCTGGACTCGATCGCGCCGGGAACCGGCGGGCCCAGGCCGGTTGCGTACACGGTCAGGAAGGTGTGGCTGGCGTATCGGGTGGCCTTCGTGCGTTCGCTGTGCTCGACGACGTCCTCGACGGCATGCTCATCGAAGCCGAGTTCGTCGGCCAGTTCGGCCAGCAGCCGGTGGTCGGGGTTGCACAGGTCGACCCAGACCAGCGCCGCATCCTGATGCAGGTGCGCGGAGAGTTCCTCGAGCGGGAAATCCTGCGTCTTGAGATCGCCGTCGACCCACAGGCGCGTCCGGATCCCCTCCGCCGACGGCGTCACGGCCCGCGGGATGCCAGCGCTCAGTCGCTGGTGTGGACGATCAGGACGTCGGACCTGGAGCGGCGCGCCACGTTCGCCGGAACCGAGCCCAGCAGCCGGCCGGCGATCGTGTTCAGGCCGACATTGCCGACGACGAGCAGGTCAGCGCCCACCTCCTCGGCGAGCGCGACGAGCGCGTCGACCGGGGCGCCCTCGACCGCGCGTTCCTCGACGTTGGTGGCGCCGGCGGCGGCGGCGCGGTCGCGCGCCTCGCGCAAGGTGTCGTAGATCGGCGCGTTGCCGGTCACCTTGTAGGCCTCGTCCTTGAGCATGTCGGCCGCCCGGGTGTCTTCGGGACTTGGGATGTAGGCGGTCGCCACGATCAGCCTCGCCTCGGGACCGGAGGCCAACTGGGCCGCCCGTTCGACCGCGCGCAGCGAGGAGGCCGAGCCGTCGGTGCCGACGACCACGGTCCGGTAACCGCTCATGTACACCCTCCACGACGAAGTTGCAGCGCCAACAGCAGACAGTAACGCCTGCGCGTCCGGACAGTGGCCCGATTGGCCGACGTGACCGGGGTCACCGGTCCCCCTGATCGCCCGTCACCGGCCGGGGAACCTCCAGACCGTTCTCCCGGATGATGATGGGATCGCCCACGTTGACGGTGTTGAAGTACCACTCGGCGTCCTCGGGGCTCAGGCCCACGCACCCGTGGCTGACGTTCTCGTTACCCAGGGAGTTCACCGCCCAGGGAGCGTCGTGCACGAAAAGGCCGCGGCGGGTGAAGCGCACCGCGTGCTCAACCCTCATCAGATAGCCGTCGGGGCTGTGCACCGGGATGCCGACGGTGCTGGAATCCATGGTCACCCCGCGCTCCTTCGCCAGCACCGTGTATACCCCTACCGGGGTCGGGTACTCCGGCCTGCCCATCGAGGCGGGGAAGACCCCCGGTTCGCCCCACCGCGGCCGGTGGTGCGGCGCCGGCAACTCCGCGGTGCGGACGCCGTCGACGGTCACGGTGAACGTGTGCTCGGCGATGTTGGCGATCCCGATCACGGCCGGACCGGTCTTGATGCTCGTCCCCCGGCCGCCGACCGAGAGCGCGACCGTGGCGTGGCCGGGCCAGAACTGATCGGGGGTCCAGTGCACGACCCGGTCGTCGATCCACTCGTAAGTGCCGGTCCGGGCGGGTGCGGAGGTGACGTTCAGAAAGCGTTCCACCGCCCGGCGGTCGGAGACCGGCTCGCCGAAGGTGACCACGAGGGGGTGCCCCACCCCGACGACGTCGCGCGGCTTCGGCGATACCGAGAGGGCGACGGCGTCCGGGGCCGGCCGGGCGAACATCGCATCCGCCGTGCCGGGCCCGCTGGTGGTCGCGCCCGCGACGACGGCGAACAGCACCACAACCGACCTCACCAGCCTGCGCACCGCTCCTCCTCCGGTCATCTGCGTCCGGCTCACCTCGCCGCCGGACCCGGCATTAACGGCTGCCCGGCAACCGGTGCGCCGGCCGGGGGCGGACCGGTCGGGGTGCCCTTGCCGCCGTAGACCCCGGACATCCCGATCACTGGGGCACCGACCGGCAACGGCGCAACCGCCGCTACCCCGCCGAGCGGCAACGGCACGGCAGCGGCGCCGGCCACCGGCACCGGCGGGACGACGACCGGCAC
>CAYXOM010000447.1:0-4412 GCA_964466565.1 uncultured Mycobacterium sp. | reverse complement strand
GCCGCCCCGGCCAGGCAGACGATGGTGGTGATGAAGAAGATCGACCCGTACTGCATGGCGAAGGCGGTCCGGTAGCGCTCGGCTTCGCCGGCGATCTTGGCGGCGAGGTTGTCGGCCTGGGTGACTGGCAGGGCGGCCAGGATCTGATTGAACCGGTATAGGCCCCAGGCGGTCAGAGCGGCGACGCCGATCAGCATGCCGGTCATCCGCGACACGACGACCAGTGAGGAGGCGATGCCGTGCTGCGCGGCGGGCACCACCCGCAGCGCGGCCGAACTCAGCGGGCCGATCACCAGGCCCAGGCCGATTCCGGCCAACACGAGGTCGGTGTCGAACGTGGGCAACCGGACCAGTCCGAGGTCGTGACTGGTCGACAGGACGTCGACGCCCCACTTGGAGACCAGCCAGTAGGCGAACGCGGCGATCGACATCCCGGCCACCGCCACGATCCGGTCGCCGATCCGGGTCGCCAGCCAGCCGCCCAGCAGCGCGCCGATGGGCAGCCCGATGAGGAAGCGCAGCAGCAGCATGACGGATTGGTGCTGATTCATCGCCAGCACGCCCTGGCCGAACAGTTCGACGTTGACGAGGGTCACCATCAGTGCTGCGCCCGCACAGGCGGAGGTGCCCAGCGCCGCGAGGAACGGTACGAAGCGCACCCCACGGGGATCGATCAGCCGGGTCCTGGCGCGCCGCTCCCACACGGCGAACGCGAGCGCGGCCAGGACCGCGCCCGCGATCAGCGGGGGGCCGTACCCCGGCAGGATCTGCTTGCCGTCCGGGGCGGGGTTGTACAGACCCCACACGGCGAGGCCGAGCGCGAGGGCCAGGAGCAGCCCGCCGACGACGTCGACCCGTTCGGGGTTTTCGGGGCGGTCGTGGGCGGGCAGGCTGAAGTGGATCATGATCATCGCCACGATGGCCAGCGGGACGTTGATCCAGAACACGTCCCGCCAGGTGTTGAGCAGCCACACCACGCCGACGCCGTAGAGCGGTCCGAGCACGCTGCCGAGTTCCTGGGCGGCTCCGATGCCGCCGAGCACCGCGGCCCGGTTCCGGGCGGCCCACAGGTCGGCCGCGAGCGCCAGGGTCACCGGCAGCAGGGCGCCGCTGGCGACGCCCTGGATGAAGCGCCCGATCACCAGCACGGTCAAGTCGTCGGCCAGCGCGGTGATGACGGAGCCGATCGCGAAGCCCGCCAGGCTCATCTGCAGCACCAGTTTCCGGCCGAGGCGGTCGGAAAGCCGGCCCAGCAGTGGCATCGCTGCGACGTAACCGAGCAGGTACCAGGTGATGATGGGGGTGACCTGCTGGATCTTGTTGATCGAGATGCCGATGTCTCGCATGATGTCGACCATGATCGTGACCACGACATAGGTGTCGAGGGCCCCGAGGAGCACGGCGAGGCTGCCGGCGCTGATCGCGACCCGGCGGCGGGTCCTGGTGGGGGCGGAGCCGAGCGCGGCGGTCGCCATCACATCGCCGGCTTGGTGACCGTCACCGGTTTGTCCCACTCCGACAGGGTCAGGGCAACACTGTTGCCTTCACTCTGGTCCACCCGGGCCTGCACCAGCTGGTGCGGGGCGTCCTTCTCGATCCAGGCGGTGGCCGGAACCGGCCCGCCCGCCTTGAACTGGGGGATCAGCGTGTTGACGGCGTCGGCGGCGACCGTGCCGGCCACCCGGACGGTCGGCACGCCGCCGATGGTCTCGAAGCCCTCGGCCTCGGCGTCGGTCATCCCAGCCAGCATGTTGGCCAGGCCGTCGTCGGGGTTGAGGATCACCGACGGGTCGTAGATGTCCGCGGCGGGCCCCATGTCCAGCCAGCTGTCGGGGGCGAGCGCTGCGTAGAGGGTGCCGTCCACAACGACCAGTTCGACGTCGACGTCCGAGCCGCCCATCGAGATCTTCGAATTGCCCTTGACCGCGACGGCGGGAACGTTGGTCAGATCGCCCGAGAGCGACTTCACCGGCAGGCCGTCGATGGTGCCGTTGACGACGATCTCCAGGTGCGCGCTCCGCAGTGCCTTTGTGGCCGCGACCGACTGCCCGATCAGCGCGGCGGCGTCAGGCAGTGGTTCGGACGATTCCGACGAGCACCCCGCGGCGATCAGGGCGGTGGCGAGGAGTCCGGTGAGGACGGCGAAGAAACGTCGGTGCATCGGCATGCCTGCATCGTAGAGGGTTCGGTGGCCCCGACCCGGGTGACGAGGCCGGGCGTCGGAGCAGCGGCTACATTGGGAAAGGTGTTCACCGGGATCGTCGAGGAGCTCGGCGAGGTCGTCGGCCCCGACGACCTCGGTGATTCGGCGCGCCTGGTGATCCGCGGGCCGGTGGTCGCCGCCGACGCCCGCCACGGGGATTCCATCTCCGTCAACGGGGTCTGCCTGACCGTGGTGGATCTGCCCGGTGACGGCAGCTTCAGCACCGACGTGATGGGCGAAACCCTGCGCCGATCCAGCCTGGCCGCGCTCGCTGCCGGCAGCGCGGTGAACCTGGAGCGCGCGGCCGCGGTCAACGGCCGCCTCGGCGGGCACATCGTGCAGGGTCACGTCGACGGGACCGGCCTGGTGATCTCGCGCACGCCCTCACCGCACTGGGAGGTGGTGCGTGTCTCGCTGCCCGGCGCACTCGCCCGCTATGTGGTGGAGAAGGGTTCGATCACCGTCGACGGGATCTCGTTGACGGTCTCGGCTGTCGGCCGCGACGCCGGCGTGAACTGGTTCGAGGTGTCCTTGATTCCGACCACCCTGGCGATGACCACGCTGGGAGCCACGGCCGCCGGAGCGACGGTCAACCTCGAAGTGGACGTGATCGCCAAATATGTCGAACGGTTACTCGATGCCAGAAACGGGTCTAGCAGCACTGATAGGCCCGATCCGGCGTAGCCGATCGTGCGGGCAGGCTGCGGGGCGGCGGCGGACGACCACCAGCAGCATCAGCAGGGCGGCACCCCCGGGCACCGGCGCCAGGGTGTAGCCGAGGTCGGCGAGGATGCCCCGCTCGATCGAGGTCAGCGTCCGCGGGCCCCGGCCGGTGCTGACCCGGGCGTTCATCAGCTGATCGTCGGCCCCGGTGAAGGTCCGGTCGTCGAGGTGGGACATCGAACTGCCGCTCTCCCACGGGTTGGGGGTGTAGAGCGGAACCAGAGCGCCGTAGGCGGCCACGGCGTTGGGCCCACTGAAGTACAACCCGCCCCGGCCCCCGGTCAGCGCCGGGTCGTAGCCGCTGTTCCAGCGGAAGTCGGCGCCGAACGGACTGGTGCCGCCGGAGTCGGCGAGGAAGCTGTCGAACAGCGTCCAGCTCCGGCCGGTGTTGGTGCCCGGCGGGTCGACGTTGGAGAGGAATCCGAAGGTGTGCAGCATCTCGTGCACCGCCACCGACTGGAAGTCGTACTGGTTGCCGGCGACGGCGTCGCCGAACGCCCAGGGCATCCCGAGGTTCCAGTCCAGCGTGCCGTCCGGCGCCGTTCCGTTGGCGTCGATACCGTCGACCATCTTCCGCTGGACGACGGTGCCCAGGAAGCCGGGGCCGGCGCCGACGAGGCTGCTGTTGGCCGAGGCCAGCGTCCCGGAGAACGGGGAGAAGGACGCGTTGACCCGGTAGGTGAGGGTGACCGGGGCGTCGACCTCGAAGTAGGAGGCCAGCAGGAAGGCGGCGGAGTCCAGCGCACTGCGTGACGCCGAGGTCCACAGCGAGGCCCCTGAGTCGTAGAGGAACTCGACGCGCAGCCGATTGGGGCTCTCGCCCTGGCTGACCAGGACGGTCGCAACCGTGCCGACGGGCCGGAGCAGGTCGAGCAGGTTCAGGCCGCCCCCGTCGGAGGCCGTCACGGCGAAACTGTCGGCGCCGTCGAAACCGGCGCCGGGGGTGTAGGTGAACCCGCCGTCCGGGCCGACGGTCACACTGCCCGCCACCGGGGCGCGCTCCACGGTGTAGGTGATCGGGTCGCCTTCGGGGTCCACGGCGCCGATGGTCCCGGTGATCGGCCCCGCCACCTGCCCGGTGGTCTGGACCGGGCTGACCGTGGGGGCCTGGTTGAAGAAGGTCCGGCGCACCAGCAGGGCGATGCCTTCGAGGAACGCCCGGATCGGGGCGAAGATCCCATTGAGGACGTCGGCCACCGAGTCCGCGCCGACGACCTCGCCGGGCGAGCCGACCAGGCTGGCGGCCGGTGCGGGCGCCGCCGGTTCGCCGGGTCCCGCCGTCGCAGCGGCCGGTGCGGCGGGTACGGGCTGCGGGGTCGCGTTCCCGGAGTCCACTGTCGCGCGGGCGGCGGGCGCCCCCGCGTCCGGGTCGTTCTGCCCGGCCGGTGGGCTCGGGTCACCGGTTCCGGCCGGGACCTCCCCGGCCTGGGCGTCGGACCCGGCCGCCGGGGCGGAAGCCTAAAACGGGCCGGGGGCGGTTGGGGGG
>CAYXOM010000446.1:0-5070 GCA_964466565.1 uncultured Mycobacterium sp. | reverse complement strand
GGCCGACTACTCGCTGACCGACGGCGAGCGGATCTGCAGCATGGCGATGGGCTGGAACTTCGGCGACGGGCACCTGCACAACGAGCAGCTGATCACCGCGCTGCAACGCCGCTGCGGATTCCAGCCCGGCGAGGTGCGGGTGGTGCTGCTCGACGCCCAGCCCATCCACATCCAGTCCCAGCGCTACCGCCTGGTGGACGCGGCTACCGGAGAATTCGAGAGCGGCTACGTCAACGTCGCTGACATGGTGATTCGCCAGCCCTGGGACGACGACGTGCCGGTCCACCCGGACCCGCGTTGACCGAACGGTTGGTTGATCGTCAGAATCATCGGGAAACCACATCCGAAGGAATCTGAAGGAGAAGTCGATGGCGGAAGCGGTCATTGTCGAGGCTGTCCGGTCACCGGTCGGCAAGCGCAACGGCGGCCTGTCCGGGGTGCACCCGGCGGAGCTGTCCGCCCAGGTTCTCGCCGGCCTGGCCGAACGCTCCGGGATCGACCCCGGGGTCGTCGACGACGTGATCTGGGGCTGCGTCATGCAGGCCGGCGAACAGGCCCTCGACATCGCCCGCACCGCGGTGCTCACCGCGGGCTGGCCGGAGACCATCCCCGGGGTCACCGTCGACAGGCAGTGCGGATCGAGCCAGCAGTCGGTCCACTTCGCCGCCGCGGGCGTGGTGGCCGGCCACTACGACGCGGTGATCGCCGGCGGCGTGGAGTCGATGTCGCGCACTCCGATGGGCGCTTCGCTGGCCAACGGCGGCAACCCCTACGCGGCCCGTTTCAAGGAGCGCTACGACCGGACCCCCAACCAGGGAATCGGCGCGGAGATGATGGCCGTCAAGTGGGGGTTGTCGCGCACCGAGCTCGATCAGTTCTCGCTGGACTCCCACGAGAAGGCCGCCGCGGCGCAGGACTCCGGCGCCTTCACCGACCAGATCGTCGGCATCAAGGACCAGGACGGCAACGTCGTACTCACCGACGAGGGCATCCGGCGCGGCACAACCCTGGAGAAGATGGCGCAGCTCAAGCCGGCCTTCTCCGAGGACGGGGTGATCCACGCCGGAAACTCCTCGCAGATCTCCGACGGTGCTGCGGCGCTGCTGTTCATGTCGGCGGAGAAGGCCAAGTCGCTGGGTCTCAAGCCGATGGCCCGGGTGCACACCGCCACCCTCGCCGGATCGGACCCGATCATGATGCTCTCCGGCCCGATCCCGGCCACCGAGAAGGCACTCAAGCGCTCCGGCCTGAGTCTGTCCGACGTCGGCGTGTTCGAAGTCAACGAGGCGTTCGCCCCGGTCCCGATGGCCTGGCTCAAGGAGATCGGCGCCGACGAGAAGAAGCTCAACCCCAACGGCGGCGCGATCGCCCTCGGGCACCCGCTGGGCGGATCCGGCGCGCGGATCATGACGACGATGCTCTACCACATGCGCGACAACAACATCCGCTACGGGCTGCAGACCATGTGCGAGGGCGGCGGGCAGGCCAACGCCACGATCCTGGAACTGCTCTGATGGCCGACGCGACCGACCCCGCCGTTCTCACCGAGCGTCGCGGCAACGTTCTGCTGATCACGATCAACCGCCCGGACGCGCGCAATGCGGTGAACCAGGCTGTCAGCATCGGAATCGGCGACGCCCTGCAGCAGGCGCAGGACGACGCCGACGTCCGTGCGGTGGTGATCACCGGGGCGGGGGAGAAGTCGTTCTGCGCCGGAGCCGACCTCAAGGCGATATCGCGCGGGGAGAACATCTTTCACCCCGACCACCCCGAGTGGGGCTTCGCCGGTTACGTCCAGCATTTCATCGACAAGCCGGTGATCGCCGCGGTCAACGGCACGGCACTGGGCGGCGGCACCGAGCTGGCGTTGGCCAGCGACCTGGTGGTCGCCGCCTCCACCGCTCAGTTCGGCCTGCCCGAGGTCAAGCGCGGGCTGATCGCCGCGGCGGGCGGGATCTTCCGCATCGTCGAGCAGTTGCCGCGCAAGATCGGCATGCAGCTGCTGGTCACCGGCGACCCGATCAGCGCCGAGGAGGCCGCCCGCTGGGGGCTGATCAACCAGGTTGTCCCAGACGGCACGGTCGCCGAGGCGGCCCTGGAACTCGCCGAGAGCGTCACCGTCAACGCGCCGCTGGCGGTGCAGGCAAGCAAGCGGGTGGCGGCCGGCGCCGATGACGGCGCCATCACCGGAGAGCAGGACGCCTGGAAGCGGTCCAACCGCGAGATGCGCACGGTGTTCAGCTCGGAGGATGCCCGGGAGGGACCGTTGGCCTTCGCCGAGAAGCGTGCGCCGATGTGGAAAGCCCGCTGAGTGAACCCCTCCCTCGCCCGGCGCCCGCCCTCGGCCAGGTGTGATGCCTAGGCCGCCTGGCGGGTCGGGGTGGCCTCCGGGGTCTCGGTGCCCTCGGGGGCCTCGGGTGTCTCGGGTGTCTCGGAGGTCTCGGAGGTCTGCGGCGCCCCGGACTCCGGGGTCGCGCTCGCGGAGGTCTCCGGGAAGGTCGGCGTCGCGGTCGCCTCGGCGGCCCCGGCCTCGGCGGCCGGCGGCGTCAGCACCTCGTCGATCATGTAGATGTAGGCGCCCCGGGCTGAGTACGCACAGGTCACCCGGTTGCCGTTGACCTTGATGTCGCCGCCCTCGCCGGTGACCTCGACGGTCCGGCCGTCCTGGGTGGGCATGGTCCCGGCGACGTCGCCCGGGCCGAGGAAGCCCAGCACCATGTGATAGAAGAGCACCGGCAGCAGCACCACCGGGTCGGTCTTGAGGACCTCCACCTGCGCCGGGTCCATCTTGGCGAACGCCGCGTCGGTCGGGGCGAACACCACGTACGGCCCGCCGTCGAGGACGTCGACGATGTTGATGTCGGGGTTGAGCTTTCCGGAGATCGCCGCGCTGAAGGTGCTCAGGTCGGGATTGGAGGCGATGGCCTGCGACCCGATCTGGGTGGCCATCGCCTCGATCGACCCCGGGCCGGTCGGCACCGCGTTGCGGTAGGCGTCACAGCCCGGCCCCTCGGGGTTAGGCACCTTCGTGGTCGTCGGTGCCGGGGTGGCCGGGACCGGAGTCGCGGCATCGGCCGCCGGCGGCGCCGGCTCGGGAGTCGGTTCGGCCGAGGCCTGCACCGCGGTCGGGACGGCGACGGTGATCGCGGCGATCGCCGCGGCGAGTCCGAGGGTTCTTCTGCGAGTGCTCACCGGTTGCTCCTGGGTCTTCAGTCTGTGGACGGACGTCTCGGTATTCGGTGCCGGGTCGTCCCAACGCCTGGGGAATCGTAAGGGCGGGGCGTTTCGTTACCCAAAACCGCCGGACGGTGCTGCGACACAGGTCACAGCGCTGTCAGCCTTGCGTCACCAAACTGAGCGGGGTTTTTCCGTACGGTGAAAGCCCTGTGTCCCGCACCGGCCCGCCGGCCGGCGAACTGGAAACGGATGACGTGCTCGCTGAACTCCGCTCGGCCGCCACCAAGGTTGCCGCCGCCCCCCAGGAGTGGCCCTCGGTGGTGTTGCGGCGCCGCGTGATCGTCGGCGTGGCCCTGCTGGCCGGCGCGGTGCTGCTGGGCTTCTCGCTGCGCAGCCGTCCCGGGGAAAGCCAGTTCTACTGGCTGATCGCCGCGACGGCGGCGACCTGGGCCGCCGCGGCCTTCGTATCGGGTCCGCTGCACCTCGGATTCGTCAAATGGCGTGGACGAAACCAGCGGCCGGTCATCACCGGGACCGTGGTCGGACTCACCCTGGCGGTGATCTTCCTGGCCGGGGCGCTGGTAGTCCGCGAGATCCCCGTCGTCGCCGACCGGATCACCCGGGTGCTGGCGTTGGCCAACGCCGGGCCACTGTGGGTCATCGCCCTGATCGCCGCCTTCGCCGGAGTCGCCGAGGAGCTGTTCTTCCGCGGCGCGCTCTACACCGCTCTGGGCAGCTGGTATCCGGTGCTGGTCTCCACCGGGCTCTACGTGGTCTCCTCCGCGGTCAGCGGCAACCCGATGCTCGGCTTTGCCGCGCTGATCCTGGGCACCGTGTGCGCTCTGGAGCGACGGGCCACCGGGGGGGTCCTGGCTCCCGTGCTCACCCATCTGGTGTGGGGGCTGACCATGGTGCTGGCGCTGCCCCCGATCTTCGGCCTGTAGCCCGGGCTCACTCGTCGGTGAATGCCGGCGCGCGGCGCTCCTGGAAGGCCCGCGCGCCCTCGGCGAAATCCTTGCTGGACAGCAGGGTGAGCTGCCCGGCGGTCTCGCGGGCGAGGGCCCCGTCGAGGTCGCTCAGCGTGGCGGCGTTGATCGCCTGCTTGGTCCTGCGCAGCGCGACCGCCGGACCCGAGGCCAGCCGGTCGATCACCGCCGCCGCCGCCGCGTCCAGTTCCGTGGCGGGATGCAGCGCGGACACCAGGCCGTGCGTGAGGGCTTCCGCGGCGGGCAGCCGGTCGGCCAGTAGCGCCATCGTCATCGCGCGAGTGCGCCCGATCGAGGCGGCGACCAGTGCCGAGGCGCCCCCGTCGGGCATGAGGCCGATCTTGGTGAAGGCCAACAGGAAAAACGCCGAGTCCGCGGCCAGGACGATGTCGCAGGCCAGCGCGAGCGAGACGCCGACGCCGGCCGCGGGTCCGTGCACGACGGCGACCACCGGCTTGGGCAGCGCGGTGAGCATCGTCACCGCGCGGTTGATAGCCGCCAGCAGCGGATCGGTTCCGTCGGACGCCAGGGCGCCCGCCGGGTCTTCCGCGCCGATTCCGGCGCCGGCGCAGAACCCGCGTCCGGCGCCGCCGAGGCGCACCACCCTGACCGCCGGATCGTTCGCCGCCTGCTCGAGCACGTCGACCAGGGTCTCGATCATCGGCGCGGTCAGCGAATTGAGGCTGTCGGGGCGGTTGAACGTCACCGACAGCACGTGATCGTCGAGCGAGACGGTCAGGTCATCGATGCCGGTGTAGGTGCCCATGGGCCAACACGGTACAAAGAGTTCACTCATCGGAGAAGGGCGGTGTCAGGTGATGGCGGGACCCCTGAGCGGTCTGCGGGTCGTTGAACTGGCCGGGATCGGACCCGGCCCGCACGCGGCGATGATCCTCGGCGACCTCGG
>CAYXOM010000445.1:0-8507 GCA_964466565.1 uncultured Mycobacterium sp. | reverse complement strand
TCGGCGGCGGCCGCCCGCCGCAGCGAATCCGCTCGTCCCCGCACCGCATTGGCGCGCTCCTCGGCGGTGCGCACCGCGAGCCTGGCCTCGACCTCGGCCGTCCGGGCCGCCTCCGCCGCGGCCTGCAGTTCCTGGCGCCGGCCCGGCGCGGTCTCCGGGAAGGCGCGGGCCTCGCGGGCGGCCAGCAGACGGCTCTCGAGGTCGGTGAGCTCCTGCACCGTCTGCTCGCGGCCGGACTCGAGTTCGTCGCGCTGGGCCACCAGCCGGCGCCACTCCTCCTCGGCGGCCCGCACCTCCTGGCCGAGCCGACCGAGCTGCTCGTAGATCGCCGAGATCGCCGCGTCGGACTCGTTGAGCGCCGCCAGGGCCTGCTCGGCGGCGTCCTGGCGGTTGGCCTGCTCGGCGACCGCGCCGGCCAGCGCGGCGCCGAGTTCGGCGACCTGTGTCTCCGCAGCGGCCAGCGCGGTGCGAGCCGTGTCGATCTCACCGGCGATCTCCAGCGCGCTGGGCCTGCGGTCCGAGCCGCCGGTGAGCCAGCCCGCACCCACCAGGTCGCCGTCGCGGGTCACCGCCCGCAACGCCGGGCGCGCCGACACCAGGTCCAGTGCGGAGCCGAGGTCCTCGACCACGGCGACTCCCGACAGGATCGCCGCCATCGCGCCGCGCAGCCGCGGCGGCGTGTCGACGAGGTCCAGAGCCCACCGGGCACCGGCCGGCAGCACGCCGGAGTCCGGCGTCGCCGGCCCCGGCCAGTCGGCGAGGACGATCGCGGCGCGGCCGCCGTCCGCCTCCTTGAGAGCCCGGACCGCCGCGCGGGCCGAACCGAAATCCTCCGCCGCCACCGCGTCTGCGGCCGCGCCGAGCACGGCGGCCAGCGGCGTCTCGTAGCCGGGAGTGACCGTGACGAGTGTCGCGACTGTGCCGAGAAGTCCCGCCCCGGAACGATTCTGGACCAGCCAGGCGGCGCCGTCGCGGCGCTCCAGGCCCACCGCCAGCGCTTCGATTCGGGCGTGCAGCGAGGCCACCTGCCGCTCGGCCGCGCGCTCGGCGGCCTGCAGTTCCCCGACCCGCTCGTCGGCCAGCCGCAGAGCGGCGACCGTCCGGTCGTGGTGTTCGTCGAGGCCCACCTCCCCCTGGTCGAGTTCGCCGACCCGGCTCTGCACCGTCTCGTACTCGGCCTTGGCCCCCTGCGTGCGGGCGGCCGCCTCCTCGATGGCGGCCGATAGCCGGGCCGCCCCGTCGTCGATGGACTCCACCCGTGCCCGGGCGGTCTCGACCTGTCCGGCCAGCCGGGCCAGGCCCTCGCGGCGGTCCGCCTCGGCCTGCACGGCGGCCAGGTGCGCACGCTCGGCCTCGGAGGCCGCGCTGTCCTTCTCCCCCAGTTCGGCG
This sequence comes from uncultured Mycobacterium sp., assembly GCA_964466565.1. GTDB lineage: Bacteria > Actinomycetota > Actinomycetes > Mycobacteriales > Mycobacteriaceae > Mycobacterium. The sequence continues at coordinate 7,118 of CAYXOM010000445.1, read as the reverse complement.
CGGGCGGCATCCAGCCGGGTCCTGGCCTCGGCGAGCTCGTCGAGCAGACGCCGTTCCCGCTCGGCGACCTCGGCGGCCTCGGCCTCCAGTTGCTCGGGATCCGGCCCGGTGCTGGCAGCGGGCTCCTCCTGGAGGTGCTGCGCGCGTTCGGTGGCGATGCGCACCGTGGCGCTGACCCGTTCGGCCAGCGCCGAGAGCCCGAACCAGGTCTGCTGGGCCGCCTCGGTGCGCTCCGAGAGGTCGCCGACCGCTCGCTCGCCGGAAGCCAGGGCCGCGGTGGCCGCGGCCAGCCGGGCTGCGGCCTCGTCGTGCTCCCGGCGCAGGGTGGTCTCGATGTCGTCGGCACCGGCGAATTCGGCCCGGCGGGCCACCAGGTCGTCGGCGGCGATCCGTAGCCGTGCGTCGCGCAGGTCGGCCTGCACCGTTGCGGCACGGCGGGCCACCTCGGCCTGGCGGCCCAGCGGCTTGAGCTGGCGGCGCAGCTCGGTGGTCAGATCGGTCAGCCTGGCCAGGTTCGCCGAGGTGGCGTCGAGCTTGCGCAGCGCCTTTTCCCTGCGCTTGCGGTGCTTGAGAACTCCGGCGGCCTCCTCGATGAAGGCGCGGCGGTCCTCCGGGCGCGACTCGAGGATCTGAGCGAGGCGGCCCTGCCCGACGATGACGTGCATCTCCCGGCCGATGCCGGAATCACTGAGCAGTTCCTGGATGTCCAGCAGCCGGCAGGCGGTGCCGTTGATCTCGTACTCGCCGGCACCGTCGCGGAACATCCGCCGGGTGATCGAGACCTCGGAGTACTCGATCGGCAGTGCGTTGTCGGAATTGTCGATGGTCAGGGTGACCTCGGCGCGGCCCAGCGGCGCGCGAGAGGAGGTGCCGGCGAAGATGACGTCCTCCATCTTGCCGCCGCGCAGGGTCTTGGCTCCCTGTTCGCCCATCACCCACGCCAGGGCGTCGACCACATTGGACTTACCGGACCCGTTGGGACCGACCACGCAGGTGATCCCGGGCTCGAAGCGCAGAGTCGTCGGCGAGGCGAAGGACTTGAAGCCCTTGAGCGTCAGACTCTTGAGGTACACGTCGGGTCAGCGTACCGGCGGACCCGTGCGGCCCGCCGGTACCCCGACCCCTCGGCGTCTGCGCCGGCGTGGCGGCCGCCGACGCCTAACCGCGGGAGTCCGCCGAGGTGCGCGGGCTGTACTCGCGCACTGTCGCCCGCGAGGCGAGCCAGGTCCATCCCGGTTCGCGGGTGGGAGCATCCTCGGACACGATCTTCAGCCCGGCGTCGGCGGCGTTGGGGAAGTTGTCGTCGACGTGCACGATGTTGCTGAACCCGTTCTGCATGAGCACCGAGGAGACCGCCGCGGCGCGGTAACCCGACCCGCAGTAGATATAGACCGGCTTGTCGCGCGGGATCTCCGACATCCGATCGGCGACCTCGTAGAACGGCATGAACATCGCGCCCTCGACGTGCCCGGCGTCCCACTCCAGGATCTGCCGGGTGTCGATGATGACGGCGTCCTCCCCGGCGGCCACCGCGGCGGCGAGCTTGGTGAAATCAGCCTGCCGCATCCGCTGGGCGCCGGCGGGATCCTCCAGCCAGGTCTCGGGACCGCCGGAAGACTGGCCCACGGCGTTGTCGATCCCGACCCGCACCAACTCGCGGTGGGCCGCCGAGATCTGCTCGGGAGTCGACCCCAGCAGCGTCACCGGGGTGCCCCAGGGCATCATCCAGGCGAGGTAGTTGATGAACGGTCCGTCGAGGTCGAAGTTCACCGCGCCGGGCACGTGACCCGCCGCGAAGACCTCCCGCGAGCGCAGGTCCACCACCCACTCGCCGGCCATGATGCGCTCGCGCAGCACGGCCGGGTCGGCCTGCTCGGGCATCGAGAGGTCGACGTCGCGCGGACCCGCGGCGTTGGCCGGGCCCATGTGGGCGTAGTAGGCGGGGAAGACGTCGAGCCCGGCGAGCAGGTTCTCGACGAACTGCTCCTCGGCCTCGGTCAGCGCCGGGTTGACGGTCTTCTCGTTGCCGATGGTCGAGGACAGACCCTTGGCCTGGGTGGCCGCGCAGAACGACCCGAAGCCGTGGGTCGGGTAGATCGGGGTCTCGTCGTCGAGGGTCTCGGCCAGGCGGCGCACCGAGCGCCACTGGTCGTGGGCCTGCTTGACGGCGAGGTCCGGCGCGACCAGGTCGGGCCGGCCGACGCTGCCGTAGAGCAGCGAACCCCCGGTGAAGACCGCGCCGAGGTGGTCGCCCTTGCGCACCGAGAACGACACGTGGTGCGGCGTGTGCCCGGGGGTGTGGATCACCTCGACCGTCATGTCGCCGACGGTGAACGAGTCACCGTCGCGGACGGCCAGTCCCGCGTAGGCCAGGTCGACGTCGCCGGGCACCACGTAGGTGGCGCCGTGGCGACGTGCGAGTTCCAGCCCGCCCGTGACGTAGTCGTTGTGGATGTGGGTCTCGGCGACGTGCGTCAGTTTCAGGCCGTGTTCGGCGAGCAGCTTCTCGATCCGGTCGAAGTCGCGCTGCGGGTCGACGACGAGAGCGTGCACACCGTCGTGGGCGATGTAGCTCCGATCGCCGAGACCGCTGGAGTCCAGCGGGATGACGTGGGGTGCGGCGGTGTCGGACTCAGCCATGGAAATCTCCTCGGGTAGCTCGTGCGGCTTGCCCCCTCAGAATACCCATAGGGGTATTGGTATGTCCAGCTTTCCGCGGTCCCGGCGGCGGCCGGCAGCCCGCGCCGGTCAGGGCCGGGCGGCGGTGTCGTCGACGGCGAAGGAGATCGTGGTTCCGGTCTTCAGGGTGCGGCCCACGGTGCAGACCCCCTCGATCGCCCGATCGACCACCACCAGCAGCCGCCGCTTCTCATCCGGTGTCAGGCCGGACAGGTCGACCTCCAGTCGTTCGGCCAGCACCGGGTAGCGCTCCTGCTCGCGGTCGGCGTCGCCGGAAACCCGGATCACCGCCCGGTAGTCGTCACCCAGCCGGCGGCGCAGCGGTTCGTCGCTGCTCAGGCCGCTGCAGCCGGCCAGGGCGATCTTCATCAACTCCCCGGCGGTGAACACGCCCTCGTCGCTCACCGAGCCGATCAGCACCTCGGCGCCCCGGCTGCTGCGGCCGGTGTAGCGGCGGACACCGGTGCGCTGCACCCACAATTCGGTCATCCGCCTTTTGTACCCTGCGCGCGCCGCGCCCGCGGCCGCGGCTGGCAGACCGGGCAGTAGAAGGACGAGCGGTTCATGAACCGCTCCCGCCGGATCACCGCTCCGCAGCGCGCGCAGGGCCGGTCGGCTCGGCCGTAGACGTTGAGCGAGCGGTCGAAGTACCCCGACTCGCCGTTGACGTTGACATACAGCGAATCGAAGGAAGTCCCGCCCTGTCCGAGGGCCTCGCTCATCACCTCACCGGCCGAGGAGAGCAGCGCGGACAGCGTCGCCCGGGACAGTTTCGCGGCGATCCGCGCGCCGTTCACTCCGGCACGCCACATCGACTCGTCGGCGTAGATGTTCCCGATTCCCGACACCAGGGTCTGGTCCAGCAGCTGCCGCTTGATCTCGGAGTTCCTGCGCCGCAACCGATTCACCACCGCATCGGGGTCGAACCGCTGATCCAGCGGGTCGCGGGCGATGTGGGCGACCGGCACCGGGACCTCGCTGCCGTCGACGGTCACCAGCTCTGCGAGCTGCCAGCCGCCGAAGGTCCGCTGGTCGACGAAACTCAGTGCGGTGCCGTCGTCGAGCCGTGCGGCGATGCGCACGTGTTCGGGGCGCGCCACCGGGCCGAGCAGCATCTGCCCGCTCATCCCCAGGTGGACCGCCAGGGCGGTGTGGTCCTCGAGGGTCAGCCACAGGTACTTGCCGCGCCGGGCGGTGCGCGTCACCGTCGCCCCGGTCAGCCTCGCGACGAGGTCGCGCGCACCGCCCGGGTGGCGCCGCACCGCCCGGGGGTGCAGCACGCGCACCGAGTCGATCGTGCGGCCGGCGAGATGGGCTTGCAGCCCGCGGCGGACGACCTCGACTTCGGGAAGCTCAGGCATCCGGCGCGGCCGGGGCGCTCTCGGGCAGGGGCTCGGCGTCCAGCGCGGTCCACGCCTGCGCCGCGGCGTCGGTCTCGGCCTCCTTCTTGGACCGTCCCGTCCCGCGACCGTAGAGCTCGCCGTTGACGTAGACCGCAGCGGCGAACCGCCGCTCGTGGTCGGGACCCTCGGAGCTCACCTCGTAGCGCGGGACCCCTAGGCCGCGGGCCGAGGTCAGCTCCTGAAGACTGGACTTCCATTCCAGCGCCGCCCCGAGGGTGGGTGCGGTGTCGAGCAACTCACCGAAGAGGCGGAGGATCACAGTGCGGGCCCCCTCCAGACCGTGCCGGAGGTAGACCGCACCCAGGAGCGACTCGACGGTGTCTGCCAGGATGCTGGCCTTGCGGTGGCCGCCGGTGTTGAGCTCGCCGCGGCCCAGCAGCAGGAACTCGCCCAGACCCCGGTCGGTCAGCCCGGCCGCGACCGAGGCCAGCGCGCGGCTGTTGACGACACTGTTGCGCAGCCTGGCCAAATCCCCTTCCGGGGACCCGGGATGGCGGCGGTAGAGCTCCTCGACGACCACGAGGCCCAGCACCGCGTCGCCGAGCAGCTCCAGCCGCTCGTTGGTGGGCAGGCCGCCGTTCTCGTAGGCGTAGCTGCGGTGGGTCAGGGCCAGGGTGAGCAGATCCTCCGGCAGGTCGGCACCGAGTGCGTCGAGCAGGTCGCGGCGCGTCACGTCGGCTCCGTACCGGTCGAGTCCTCGGAGTCGCCCACGAACTCGGCGAGCTTGGCCCAGCGCGGGTCGATCTCCTCGTGGCCGTGGTCGGGCCCGGCATTCGACAGTGCCACCCCGCAGCGGGGGCACAGGCCGGGGCAGTCCGCCGAGCACACCGGGGCGAAGGGCAGCGCCAGCCCGATCGCGTCGACGATCGGCTGCTCGAGGTCGACGGTGTGGTCGACCACGCGGCCGACCTCATCGGCGTCCGTGGTGGCCTCGGTGATGCTGTCGGGATAGGCGAACAGTTCGGTGAGCGTGATCGCCACGTCCCCGTCGACCGGGGCCAGGCACCGCGAGCATTCGCCGCGCGTCGGCGCGGTGACCCCGCCGGAGACCAGCACTCCCTCCGAGACCGACTCCAGGCGCAGGTCCAGGTCCACCTGGGCGCCGGGCTGCACGGCGATCAGATCCAGGCCGATCCGCGACGGGCTCGGCACCGTGCGGACCACACTGAGCAGTGACCCGGGGCGCCGGCCGAGTCGGGAGATGTCGATCACCAGGGGCGAGTCCGCCCCATAGCGCGGCGTCGGCATGGCCGCGATCTTACGGCCATCGACGTACGGCTAGTGCTGCACGTAGTCGTGGGTGCCCGCGGCGGTCCGGAGCTGGTGGCGGCCCCGGCTCACCGAGCGCAGTGTGCCGTTGAGGTAGTCCTCGAACTGGGCGAGCTTGCCGTCGACGTAGACGTCGCACTCCCCGCGCAACCGGTCGGCCTCGGCGTGGGCGGTGTCGATCAGACGGGTGGCCTCGGCGTTGGCCGCCTGGACCACCTCGGTCTGCGAGACCAGCCGCTGCTGCTCGGAGATGCCCTCCTGCACGGCCTTCTCGTAGGAGATGTTGCCGCTCTCGACCAGCCTGTCGGCCTCCGCCTTTGCCCTGCCGGTGGCGGCCTCGTAGTCCCGCTTGGCGGTGTTGGCCAGCCGGGAGGCCTCCTCGCGGGCCTCGCCCACCATCTGCTCACTGTGGGCGCGGGCCTCGGCCACCATCCGGTCGGCCTGCGACTTCGCGTCGGCCAGGATCCGGTCGGCCTCGGTACGGGCGTGACTGACCAGCGACTCGGCCTCAGCGGCCGCACCGTCCACCGTGGACTCGGCGTGGTCCTTGGCCTCCTGCAGCATCGAGTCGCGCGCGTCGAGCACGTCCTGGGCGTCGTCGAGTTCGCCGGGGATCGCGTCCTTGATGTCGTCGAGCAGTTCCAGGACGTCACCGCGCGGAACGACGCACCCTGCCGTCATCGGCACCCCGCGGGCCTCCTCGACGATGGCACTCAGCTCGTCGAGCGCTTCAAATACTCGGTACACGGAGCCCTCCAGGCGGTCGTTGGTAGGTACCAGTGTGCCTGGTGTTGCTCCTGTGACTGCGCTGGCGGGCCGGTGTGTCGCGAGGTCGGGGCCCGCCTCAGAGCTTGTCCCGCAGGCGGCGGTTCACCGAGTCCGGCAGCAGGGCCGACACGTCCCCGCCGAGGCCGGCCACCTCCTTGGCCAGGGACGACGAGACGAACGAGTAGCCCGGGGAGGTGGCGACGAAAAAGGTGTCCACCCCGGCGATGTGCTTGTTCATCTGAGCCATCTGCACCTCGTACTCGAAGTCGGTCCCGGTGCGCAGGCCCTTGACGATCGCGGTGAACCCCTTGGCGCGGACGAACTCGACGACCAGGCCCCGGCCCGCCTCGACCCGGAGGTTGGGCAGGTGGGCGGTCGCCTCCTCGATCATGGCGATGCGTTCCCCGAGGCTGAACAGGCCGGCCTTGTTCGGATTCACCAGCACCGCGACGACGACCTCGTCGAACTGCGCGGCAGCCCGCTCGAACACGTCGACGTGGCCCAGCGTCACCGGGTCGAACGACCCCGGGCAGACCGCACCGCTCATGCGGAGTGACGCTAGCAGGGCCAATGGCCCGGATCGCCGGGCACGTCGGCAGCCTCCAGACGGGTGTCTCCGTAGCGACGCGGCGGGCGGGGCAGCCAGCCCGGGGGCCAGGCCAGCAGCGGGCCGGACGCCGCCCGCTCCACCACCACCACCGCCCCGGGGGAGGCCCAGCCACCGGCGTCGAGCCTGCCCAGCACGTCCTCGAGGGCCGTAACCGCCAGCCCGTAGGGCGGATCGGCCAGGATCAGATCCATCGGCTGGCCCGGGCCGGCCAGCACTGCGGCGACCGTGGCCTGTCGCAGCACCGCGCCCGGCAGGCCGACGATCTCGATGTTGTGGGCGATGGCCCGTGCTGCCCGGCGATCGTCCTCCACCAACAGCACCGAGGCGGCGCCGCGGGAGAGCGCCTCGAGCCCCAGCGCACCCGAACCGGCGTAGAGATCGAGCACCCG
>CAYXOM010000444.1:0-2206 GCA_964466565.1 uncultured Mycobacterium sp. | reverse complement strand
TCGCGCGGGCGAGTTCGGGCTCGCGGAGCAACTCCACCACCCGCGCCGCCAGATCGGCTGGGTCGCGGGGGGCGGTCAGGTAGCCGGTGACTCCGTGCTCGACCATCTCGTGCACTCCGCCGACGTCGGTGCAGACCACCGGCCGACCGCAGGCCATGGCCTCCAGCACCGCGACCGGCAGGCACTCGGAGACCGAGCTGAGGACGAACACGTCCACCGCCCGGAGCAGCCGCGGCACGTCCGGCCGGGTTCCGGTGAAGTGCACGCTCTCGGCGATGCCCAGCCGGGCGACCGCCGACTTCAGATCCAGGGCAGCGGGGCCGTCCCCGACGATCAGGAACTGCGTGCCGGGCAACTCGGCCAGCACCCGCTTCGCGGCGTCGAGGAGGGTGGGATGGTCCTTGACCGGGTGCAGCCGGGCCACGATGGCGACGACCTGCGAACCTGACTCGATCCCGAACTCCGCCAGGGGCGCGCGGTCGTCGCCGGGGTCGAAGCCCGCCGGGTCCACACCGTTGCGGATGAAGTGGATCCGGCCCTCGGGGTAGCCACACGTCGACACCATGAAGTCGCGCTGCGCCGCGGTCACGCCGAGGTAGGAGGTGCCGAGCCCCCGCACCGAGCGATGGGAGAGTGAGCGCAGCTTCCCCGCCACCGGGATGCCTTCCGAATCCAGCTCGCGCAAGCGGTGTACCCACACCACCCGGTGCCGGATTCGCGCGAGATATGCGGCAATCCGGCCCAGGACCGACGTGCCGTCCCCGTACACCACCACCACATCAGGCCTGGCCCGCCGCAGGTGGGCGTAGAGGCCCCACAGCGCGCGGGGGGCGTTGCGCGCTCCGCCGCGGCCGAGGGCCGTGGCCTCGACCCCGGCGCGCGCCAGGGCGCCGAAGAATTCGCCCTCCGCACCCGTGCACAGCAACGACACGTCGAACCTGTCGGGGTCCATCGCCGGCAGCGACGTTGCGACGACCCGCTCGGCGCCGCCGACCGAGAGGGTGGGCACGATGAAGAGCACCTTGATGCGCGAAATCACCCGTCCCTCTGCTCGTAGCGGATCCAATATAGGTCTATCGTCTGTTTCTACGAATCTACCTGCCCCCGCGAACAGCCGCGGTCGCCCAGCCGGATGACGTGCGGGGCCCGGGTGCGCAGCACCCCCCGGGTGTCGATGACCACACGGGCGGCGCCGGCCACGGCGGGGTAATCGATGCCGGGGTGGTCGGTCAGGATCACCACGCAGTCCGCCGCAGCGATCGCCGTACCGCTGTAGGGCACCGAGTCCAGGGCCACCCCGCCGGTCCATTGCCCCGGCTCGATGCGTGGGACCAGCGGATCGTGATAGGCGACCCGGGCCCCTTTGCGGCGCAGCAGAGCCAGCACGTCCAGCGCGGGCGACTCCCGCACGTCGGTGACGCCCGGCTTGTAGGCCACGCCCAACAGCAGAATGTCGGATCCCCTGAGGGTCTTCCCGTGGTCGCCGAGCGCGTCGGCGATCATCTCGACGACGTGCGCGGGCATGGCCGCGTTGATCTGGCCGGCGAGCTCGATGAACCGGGCCTCGAAGCCCGCCTCCCGGACCTTCCACGACAGGTAGTAGGGGTCGACGGGCACGCAGTGGCCACCGAGTCCCGGGCCGGGATAGAACGGCATGAACCCGAAGGGCTTGGTTGCCGCGGCGTCGATCACCTCCCACACGTCGACCCCGATCCGGTCGCAGATCAGCGCCATCTCGTTGACCAGGCCGATGTTGACCGCCCGGAAGGTGTTCTCCAGCAGTTTGACCATCTCCGCGGTGCGCGGTGAACCGACCGGGACGACCTGCTCGACGCAGCTGCGGTAGAGCGCGACCGCCAGGGCCGCGCAATCCGGCGTGAGCCCGCCGACCACCTTCGGCACGTTGGCGGTCGTCCAGGTCGTGTTGCCCGGGTCGACGCGCTCGGGGGAGAACGCGAGGAAGAAGTCCTCGCCCGCGCGTAGGCCGGTCTGCTCGAGGATGGTGCGCACCACCTCCTCGGTCGTGCCGGGGTAGGTGGTCGACTCCAGGACGACGAGCATGCCGGCCCGCAGCCGGGTCGCGATGGCCCGGGTCGCGGAGATCACGTGCGACAGATCCGGGTCGCGGGTCTTGCGCAACGGCGTGGGCACGCAGATGGTGACGGTGTCGAGGTCGCCGGCCAGTTCGGCGCCGGCGACCGCGTGC
>CAYXOM010000443.1:0-1649 GCA_964466565.1 uncultured Mycobacterium sp. | reverse complement strand
CCGCGGGCCGCCCCGCCTGGCGGGGGCGGTCGACGCCCTGCCACTGGGCCAGGCCGGGCGATCGCTGTTGGGTGCGGGTTCGACGTGGTACGAGTCCTGGATCGAACACCCGCACCCCGATGACGGTTTCTGGGACCGGATGAAGATGACCGAGTCACTGCTCCGCTGCCAGATCCCGGTCCTGCTGATCGGCGGCTGGCAGGACGTGTTCGTCGACCAGACCCTCACCCAGTACCGGGGGTTGCGCGATCGCGGAGTGGAGGTGGCGATGACGGTCGGGCCGTGGACCCACGAGCAGATGGTCAGATCCGCGGTGGCGCCCACCGTCGGTGAGACCCTGGACTGGCTGAGCGCCCACCTGACAGACCGTCCGGTATCCCGTCGGACTCCAGTCCGGGTGCACACCACTGGTTCACGGCCGGGCTGGATGGAGCTGCCCGACTGGCCGCCGGACACCCGGGAGCGCCGCTGGTTTCCGCTGTCCGACGGCGGCCTGGGCCCGGCCGCGCCCGGCGACGGGGTGTCGGGTTTCCGCTACGACCCGGCAGATCCCACCCCCACCGTCGGCGGGCGGCTGCTGTCCCGGCAGTCCGGCTACCGCGACGATTCCGCGCTGGCCGGGCGCGACGACGTGCTCAGCTTCACCGGAACACCGCTGCCCGCCGAACTCTTTGCCTGCGGGCGTCCGGTCATGGAGTTGGATCACCGTTCCGACAACCCGCACTTCGATGTCTTCGTCCGGATCAGCGAGGTCGACCCGCGGGGCCGTTCCCGCAATGTCAGTGACGGCTATCGGCGGTTCAGCAATCATCCCAACGCACCCATCAGGATCGAACTCGACCCGATCGCGCACCGATTCGCCGCCGGGTCGCGGATTCGGGTCCTCATCGCCGGCGGCTGCCACCCGCGATTCGCCCGCAACCTCGGAACTGGCGAGCCAGCCGCCACGGGCCAGCGGATGACCGCGTCGCAGCATACCGTTAGCCACGGCGCAGCGTCCGTGCTCGCCCTTCCAGTCAGCGAGCTCCGCTCCGGAGACTTTGGGTCATTCGCTTGAAGCAGGTAAAGAGCAAATAGTTTCCATATCTCGGCGGCGCGCCGCGAATCGGTGGTTGGCACGGCCGAAAACTTGCCAGCACGGCGGTCAAGGCATCGAAGGCGGACGCCGTCGGCTCCATCGCCAGCACCGGCGGGTCCGGCTGCGACGGCGGAACCGGTGGCACCGGCGCAACCAGGGGCCTGGGGGACCGGCGTCTAAGGCTGCGGCATGGCGGCTGGCGCCCCTCGGACCGTCAGCGCAGTCCGGGACCAATGATCCGCACCGATACGGTGTTGCTATGACCTCGCCCGACATGACCGCCCAGCCAGACATCCTGCTCGTCGACACCACCGAACGGGTGCGAACCCTCACCCTCAACCGACCCGAGTCCCGCAATGCACTGTCGGCCGCCCTGCGCACACGGTTCTTCGCCGCGCTGCGCGAAGCGGAGGCCGACGACGAGGTCGACGTGGTCATTGTCACCGGCGCCGACCCGGTGTTCTGCGCCGGCCTGGACCTCAAGGAACTCGGCGACACCACCGAACTGCCCGACATCTCCCCGAAATGGCCGCCGATGGGAAAGCCGGTGATCGGGGCGATCAACGGGGCG